>JAKCCC010000267.1 GCA_021838985.1 Planctomycetota bacterium | reverse complement strand
CATGGACGCTACGTCTGGAACGCCCATAACATCGGCGTGGTCAGCCTGGGCAATTTCATGTTGCAGCGGCCCACCGCGGCGCAGAAAAGCAAAATCGTCACGATCGGCCGTTTATTGCGCCGGCTTTATGGTATTCCAATTTACCATTGTTACACGCATCAGGAATTGGTTGCCACGCTCTGCCCCGGCAGTCATCTGCAGCCGTACATGGAGAGTATCCGGCGCGATGCCATTCTCTGAAACCAAGCGCCGGATCGCGGGAGTTGCACTTTGACCGGAACCCTGGCTGAAACGATCGTCCGCCACCTGGCTGCCGAAGGGGGTGGACCGCTGACGGTCGACGCGTTGACGCGGCGCTGCGCCCCGGCCGATCCCGGCGCTGCGGGACTGGCGGCGGCGCTGGAAAAACTGCGGGCCGCGGGGCGGGTGCAAGCCCACCCCCAAGGGGGCTTTACACTACCCGTGGGTAAAGATCGGTGCACCGGTATTTTTCATGGCACCGCCCGCGGCTTCGGCTTCGTCACGCCGCTGCCGCCCGGACCGGGAGAAGACCTGTACGTCGCGGCCGCCGACACCATGGACGCTTTGACCGGCGATCTGGTGGTGGTGCGCCTGGTGGGACCCCGGCACGCCCCGGATCGCCGTGACCGCAGCCCAGTGGGACGGGTGGTGGATATCCTTTACCGCGCCACCAATCGCTGTGTGGGCACGCTGACCCGCGCCGGCGCCGGCTGGGTGGTGATACCGGATGGGGCATTATTTAAAGCGCCGGTGGTGGTGCGCGATGCCACGGCGAAAGGCGCCGCCGCGGATGATAAAGTGGTGGTGGAACTGCTGGAATATCCGCGGGGGCAGCGTCCCGCCGAAGGCGTCATCAGCGAGGTCCTGGGACCGCGCGGCGAACCGGAGGTGGAGTTGCAGTCCGTGCTGCGGCGGCACGATCTGCCCGGCGCGTTTCCGCCACCGGTGCTGGAGCAAGCGCGCCTGGCGGCGGTGGAATCGGGCGCCCCGGCCGCCACCAACCGCCTGGATTTCACCGCGGTGCCGACCCTCACCATTGATCCGGAGGACGCCCGTGATTTTGACGATGCCATCAGCCTCCGCGTGCTGACGTCCGGGGCGGCGGAGGATGCGCCGGACGGAGCTTGTTACGAACTGGCCGTGCACATCGCGGACGTATCGCATTTCGTACCCGTGGACAGTCCGCTGGATCGGGAGGCGCGCCGCCGTGGCAACAGCGTTTACTTTCCGCGCCACGTGGTTCCGATGCTTCCGGAAATACTCTCCAATGGGGTTTGCTCGCTGCAAGAAGGGGTGCCCCGTCTGACCAAGACGGTATTGCTGCGCTATGATCGCCAGGGGCGCGTGCTGCAGACGCGTCTGGCGAACACCGTGATCCGTTCCACCTGCCGGCTGACCTACCGCCGGGCGCAGGCGATCATCGACCGCGCCCAAGGCCGAAGTCCCGCTTACGAGAAAGGCTGCCTGGATTCCCCTCCGCCGCCGGATCAGCCGGTCGTACCGAGGGCGGTGGAGGAACTGCTGCTCAACATGGACCGGCTGGCCCGGGCCATCGAGCAGCGGCGCCTGGCGCAGGGCATGATCGTGCTGGATCTGCCGGAGGTGGAGCTGGTGATGGACGAGGCCGGACACGTCATCGATGCCCATCCCGAAGATGACTCTTATACCCACAAGATCATCGAAATGTTCATGGTGGAAGCCAACGAAGCGGTGGCTCGATTCCTCACCGAAAACGGGCTGCATGTCTTACGGCGCATTCATCCCGATCCGGACCAGCGGTCCACCGAACAGGTCCGGCAGTTTATCGCGGTCACAGGGCGGCGCCTGCCGCAAACCCTGGACCGGCACGTGGTGCAGGAATTGCTGGATTCGGTGCGCGGCACCCCGTTGGCCTATGCGGTCCACCTAAGCGTGCTGAAAACATTCAGCACCGCCGAATATTCTCCTTTGCCGCTGGGCCACTACGCCCTGGCCAGCGCCAACTACGCGCACTTCACTTCGCCGATTCGCCGTTATGCGGATCTGGTGATTCACCGGTGCGTGGAGAGCGTATTGGCCGGGTCCCGCGCCGCCGGGCCGGAAACCGAGACCATGTTGTCACGCCGCCGGCGCCGATCTCGCCGCGCGGCTCCCGGCGCCGCGGCGCCAGCCGCGGCCGCCCCGCCAGCGGAGCGCCCGACCGAAGTCTTCGCCCTTATGCCCGAGCTTGTCGGCAACGTTCCCACGTACGACACCCTGCTGCGGCTGGCGCGCCATCTGTCGTTCACCGAGCGCCGCGCCCAGGATGCCGAACGCGAATTGCGGACCGTCAAGGTGCTGCAGCTTTTGGCGGAACAGGTCGGGGATGTGATCGATGGGGTCGTGACCGGCATCACCACCTTCGGCTTGTTTGTGCAATCCACCCGATTCCTGGTGGAGGGGCTGATTCGCCTGCCGGATTTGCGCGATGATCGCTGGCGTTACGATGAGCGCAGCGGATCGCTGCGCGGCGAACGAACGAACCGCCGCATCGCCTTGGGCGACCGGGCGCGGGTGCAGATTGTTTCGGTCAATGTGCCGGCGCGGCGCATGGATTTGCGGTTGCTGGAACACGGTTCAACCGTGGGCGGAGATGGCACGCTGCGCCGGGTGGAACCGGTGATTGCGGTGCGGTCCGCGGGCGGCGGCAAGGCGCTGGCGCGGGGGAAGAAGTTTCGCCAGTCAGCCGGACGCGGCGCTGGTCGGAACCAGGTTAAGTTGCGCCGTTGGCGCCGGGCGGTGCAGCCATGAAAGGCGGACTGACTTGGGGGATGGTGGCGGCGTTCCTGTTCGCCGCCGGATGCGTACAAACGCGGGTCATTCGGGACAACTCGATTAACGCCCAGCTGAATCGCAGCATTCCGCAGAACGGAAACTGGCAGATGACCCATTCCGGTTCCGGATCCTCCTCCGACCTTACGCCCAATGCGGTGCCGCCTGGAAAATTCATTTTCGGCCAGGCGCCGTAAATGGCGTGAGGCTGGATTTGTGCCAGGGCCGACAGCTATGGGACCATGTCCAGAGGTGCTGATCACCGCCGGCAGTACGCGGGAAATGATCGATGAGGTACGCTATTGGTCCAACATTTTCACCGGGCGGACCGGGCTGGATCTCGCCTTGCGGATGCTGGACATCGCGGACGTAACGCTGCTGACCAGCCAGCCGGAACAGGCGCGTTATTTGCAGGCGGTGCGGGGCACCCGGGGCAGCCTGACGACCGATTATTTCCAGACCCACGCCGACCTGGAACGATTGCTGCCGCAGTGGCTTGAACGCCGGGCCTTTCAGGGAGTGTTTATGACCGCGGCGGTCAGCGACTATCAGCCGGCGGGAGCTTTTGAAATCCTGCGCCGCCGCGTTATTGCCGGCAATCCGCCGCAATATGAATGGTTACTCCAGGACGCCCAAAAACCGAAAATCAGCAGCGCCGCGGAAGAGATCGCCTTCTGCGGTCGGCGCACCAGCAAGTTGATTGATCAATTCCGGACGGCTTGGCAGTATCGCGGCCTGTTGTGCAAATTTAAGCTGGAAGTGGGGATACCGGAGCCGGCATTGATGCAGGTCGCGCAGGCCAGCCGGCGCCGCAGCGGCGCGGATGTGATCGTGGCCAATACCCTGGAAATGGTCCGCGGTGCGGAACCGGCCGCGTGGATTATCGACGAGGCCGGCGCCACCCGTGTGGACCGCCGCGATTTGCCCGCAGCGCTGTGCGACTATGCGCTGGCGCGGCTGCGCTGAGGGCGGGGAACGGTTGGACGCGGCCCACCAGTTGCCGAGAGGCCGCTGGGATTATAAACTCAAGGGTTGTCGATGCTCGTGGCGACGCCGTGGCTCGGTGCTAAGACGCGGGGTTCCGGCCGATGGCTATCGAACGAAGGGTGGTGTTGTTTTCCGGTCGGGTGCAAGGCGTGGGCTTTCGCCAAACTACGGTGGAAATAGCCCGGGCCTTTCCCTTGGCCGGCACGGTGCGCAATCTATCCGACGGGCGGGTGGAATTAGTGCTGGAAGGGGCGCCGGAAAATATCAACGCCCTGCTGCGGGCGCTGCGGGAGGCCTTCCAGGGGTATATCACCGCGGAACAAAAGACCAGTGCGCCCGTTTGCGGCGAGAAGGCGCCGGTGCGCATCGCCTGGTAGTTTATTTCGAAGGACGGCGGCAGGCATGGGACGAATGACGTGGATTTACAGCGCCGCGATGGTGGTGCTG
>JAKCCC010000266.1 GCA_021838985.1 Planctomycetota bacterium | reverse complement strand
TCGTTAAATCGCGCTTTCCGATTTTTCCGAAATTGGCAAAAGTCGAGCTCAGATACTGTTTCGTTAAAGTTAAAATCGCCACGGTGCGCCAGCCGGCAGCCGTTGACAGTGGGTTGGAAAGGCATTGCACGATGGGCAGGGTTCTGCGATAGTGGTGGCTATGTCTTCGTGCCGCCAGAGCCGTGTCGCGTCCAGCGCCTGGCGAAAGGCTGGTTTTGGGTTCCGCTGTTTAGATGAACTGATCTTTTGGGCGGCGGGGCTGAGTATTCTGACCGGCCAAAGCTGGCGCTGGATAGATTTGCGCTTCGCTGGCCCGACCATGCAGTGGTTCCTTCCGGGATTGTGGCTGGTGTCACTGGTCGGCCTGGCCATCACCCGCCACGTCGATTTTCCCGGAGGCGGGCCGATCACGGCGCAACGGCTGCAGAAGCGGCTGCGCATGAACCGGCTGCTGCTCCTGCCGACGTGGCTGATCGTAGTAGTGTTATGTTTTAACACCCTTTGTTATTACACGATTTGGTACGAACGGGACGGCAATCTGGCGTTTATCATTCCGATGGGGTTGCCGGTGTTAATCGCGGTGCTGCTCTGGATGGCGGGGTGGCCGGGCCGGGCGCTGGCGGCCAACGGCGCGCTCCCCCCACCCCTGAAACATTGCCGCCGCTGGCAGCGCAGCGGCTATGACAATGTGGCCACGGTCGTGATTTTGCTGTTCATGCTATGGATTTTTGAATTCGCCCTGCGGGCCGATCCGCCGCCGCGGAACGTGCGGGTGAATCTGGCGGTGGTCTTTGGCAATAAGGTGTTGCCCGGTGAGGTGTGCGGCCAAACGATGTGGGATCGCACGTTCGCCGCGGTGGCGCTATATGGCGCCGGGCGGGTCGGTCATATTATGGTCAGTGGCCGGGCACCTTATGGGGCGGCGGATCCCCGACAGAATGAGACCTTGGCGATGTACGACCTTTGTCGTAATTTAGGAGTGCCGGCTGCGGCCTTGATCAAGGACTTTCATGGCGACAATACCCGCTACAGCGTTTATGATGCGGTGGCGCTGATGAAGGAGCATCATTGGAAAACGGTGGTCGGCGTCAGCTCGGATTACCATTTGCCGCGCATCCGCCTTTCGTTCGCCCAATTGGGTGTGCGGGCGTGGACGCTGGCCAGCCATGGACACCAATGGCGCGAGACCAATCCTTTCGCTTTGGTGCGGGAGTTGGTAGCGTATCCCGTTTACCTGGTGGATACGAACTACCATAAACCGTGGAAGCATCCACCCTGACCGTCCGCAAGGGCGAACCCGAAACCGGAAACTTGAAACCCGAAACTCGCAACCACAAACATAAGGTCAAGCCGCTATGAGCAGACTCAATGGACGCACGCATTTGTTCACGAGTGAATCGGTGGGCATGGGCCACCCGGACAAGGTCGCAGATCAGATTTCCGACGCCCTTCTCGACTCCCTGTTGGCGCAAGACCCTTTGGCGCGCGTGGCGTGCGAAACCCTGGTGACGACCGGCCTGGTGGTGCTGGCGGGCGAAGTGACCGTGCACAACCAGGCGGCGATCGCGGCGTTGAATCGGGCGGAAGAAACCGTGCGCCAAACCATTCGGGCGATCGGGTACGACGACCCGAGTGGCGGTTTCGACTATCGCAGTTGCGCCGTGCTGCGGGCGCTGCACGGTCAATCCGCGGATATTGCCCGCGGGGTTAACACTTCGGAAACCCACGAGCAGGGGGCCGGCGACCAGGGCCTGATGTTCGGTTTCGCGTGCGATGAAACCCGCACCCTGATGCCGTTGCCAATCTATCTAAGCCATCGTTTGATGGAGCGCCACGCGCTGTTGCGCCAGCGCGGAGAAATACCCTGGCTGCGGCCTGACGCGAAATGTCAGGTCACGGTGGAATATGCGGGCCATCAGGCCCGGCGCCTGGATACCGTGGTCTTTTCCACGCAACACAGCGAAGCGGCGGTGGATAAAAAGACCGATTGTTTTTCCGACGCGGCGCGCGGTGAGATCATTGAGCGTGTTATCAAACCAGTCGTCTTGGCTGAACAGCCGGCGTTGTGGAACTCGGACATCACGTTTCACATCAATCCCACCGGTAAATTCCTTATCGGCGGGCCGCACGGTGACAGCGGCCTGACCGGGCGGAAGATCATCGTGGATACCTACGGCGGACGTGGCTGCCACGGCGGCGGGGCATTTTCCGGTAAAGATCCATCCAAGGTGGATCGTTCCGCCAGTTATATGGCGCGCCACATCGCCAAAAATGTGGTCGCGGCGGGCTTAGCCAGCGCCTGTGAAATTCAGCTTAGTTACGCCATCGGCGTGGCTGAGCCAATCAGCGTGTTGGTGGACACGGAAGGTACCGCAACCATCGCCGAAGAGAAGATCAGCGAATTGATTCGCGCCATGTTCCCGCTGAAGCCGCGGCAAATCATCGAATATCTGGACTTGCTTCGACCGATCTATCTGGCCACGGCGGTACACGGTCATTTTGGCCGTGACTTGCCGCAGTTTACCTGGGAAAAAACGGATCGGGCCGCCGAACTGGCCCGCGCGGCGGGTCGCGCCGGAAGCCGTAGAACCACCGTTCCGGCCACCCCTGTTCCAGCCTGATCTGGATGCTTCGGCGCGGCGTGGCGGAAGCGGTAAAGCCCGGCGGCCAGGGCTTTGTCACCGCTAAACTTTCGGGTGTCGCGTCCACCGCCGTTCACCGGGTCGCCGCGGACGGCTAAACTACCGGGGCATCGCCGGCTACGAGGTGGCTCGGCGCTACGCTACATAAAAAGTGAAAACGCTCCCACGAGCGCGGTCGCGCAACGCCTTTTTGATTTTACGCCGGCTGATGAAGGTAGGCGCCCTCTGGCCGCTCTCGATCCGGGCGAGGGTGGACTGCGGCACGCCCATGACATCAGCCAGCTGACGTTGGGGCAGCGCGGCGCGCCGCCGCTCGCGGATCAACGTCCGGGGGAGAACGGCCTTCATTGCCATCGCGGCGTCATAATTGCGGCCGGGCGGCTGGGACGGCAGGAGGGGGTCAGGTCTTGATTCCGTCCAGCATGACCACGGCCAGGGGACCGAAAATAATCACCGGCAGCCAGGCGCCCAGAAAGGGCGACAGATTCGCCCCGGCCAGCTGGAAACAGACGAAAGTGGTGACAAAGCAAAGGCCGGTGGTCAGGCTGCATCCGAACAGGTTGCCCACCAGCCGGCGCGGCTCCCGCGTTAACAGGAAGGGAATGCCGATCAACAGCATAATCATATTGATGACCAGTTGGGCGCTGCGGGTATACATGATTTTCTCGAGTTGGAGGCGCAGCGCGGGCGGACTGTAGAGAATCAGGCGATCGATCTGCGCGGTCGCCAGATAATCCACGGCGTTCTTGCGTAAGATCAGCTTGAGTTGGCCGGGATTCAGCGGCGTCGTATAGACCATCTGCGGTACGGGTTCGGGCCGGACGTTGGGGTTGGTCCCACGGCGGTCGTTGACGCGCACCACATCGCTTAGCAGCCAGCCGCCGGTCCGCGGACCTTCGCCGATGCGGGGCCGCCAGACAGCCCGACGGGCCAGGATGCGGTGGGTGGGCACGCCGGCGGCGTTGCGTTCGATGATGCGCAAATGGTCCAGCGTTTCATCCTGGGGATTATAGCTCGAGGCCAGCACCAGGGAATGGTCGCTTTCCGGAAGAAAATAAATCGGCTGATGACGCGCCAACGTTTCCGTCACCTGGCCGTGCTTGCGCAACAATTGATTCACGAAGTGCGGCATCAGCACTTCCTGATCCAGCACCACCAGCAGGGTGAATCCCAGGGCGCACAGCACGATCGGCGCCGCCACGCGATATAGCGACACGCCACTGGCCAACAGCGCAGTCAATTCGCGGTGGCGCGTCATACGAAACATGGTAAAACCCGCCGCCAGCAGTGGAATGACGCCCGCGATCATTTGAAAGATCACCAGCGAGCGGTACATATAGAAACTGATAATTTCTTTCAGCAGACCCAGGAAGGCCGGCCAAGCGGCGGCGCTGGAATACCTCGCCCCATGGGCAAACAAGTTGAAGTTGACGATCAGGTCCAGCAGGATATAGGTGCCCAGCAGCACGCCCAGGGCCAACAAGTAGTTGGCCAGAAAACTGCGGATAATGTAGCGGTCAAGCAGCTTCATCGGCTTTTCGGGTAATCTTTTCAGTAGCGCAGCAGCCGGCGGTATACCAGCACATTGAGCAACAAAATTAAGCCATTGC
>JAKCCC010000265.1 GCA_021838985.1 Planctomycetota bacterium | reverse complement strand
TATCGGATAGCGGCGATCATCTTCCCCATATACGGCAGATCCAGCTTGACGGTTTGCCCTTTCAGCGGCGACCAGTTTTCAAGGTAGTACCCGTTCTTATCGAATCCCAGGCCATAGTAGCCGGTGAAAATAGCCTCCACGCCGTCCCAATCCTCCGGCAGATAACCTTCACCGGAGGCGCGGGACCCATTCCACAAATAAAACGCGCTGCCCACGGGATTACGCTGGCGTTGGCCGGGCAGGCCGATGCCGGCGTTGAAGGTTCCCCGGCCATAGGACTTCACCAGCGGCCAGAGCAGCCGTTCCGCGTCCGCCGGGAGGCCAACCTTGTAAAGAGCCTGGATGAAATAATATTCGAAAGCCGGCGTTGCGCCGCCGTTCATGTAAACCTGCCAGGTATCCATGCCGTTGGCCTGCCTGGGGGCGCCGCTGGTGTTGGGGATGTAGTCCCGCGGCGACATGGGAATCAGGTTGGTGGGCAGACCGAACTGGTAGGAGTGGAAACCGATTTTGTGCAACTGGGCCAGCATTCGCCGCATGATAGCCCGGGCGACCTTCCGGGACACCAGCCCCTTTTGGCAGATCGCAAAACCATTGGCCCAGGGAAACATCTCGTCGTGCAGACGGCCAGCTTTGGTTCGCCATCCCGCCAGCACCCCCGTCCGGGGATCGTAAAACAATTTGAAATAGGCTGCTTTTATCCGGCGGGCGTCCGCGCGATAACGCCGCGCCAGCTCCGGCCGGCCCGCCAGTGTTTCCAGATCGTTCATGCAGCGGAAAGCCCAGTAATCGGCGGCATTGGAATAGGCGTCAGCGCCGTGGATGTTGTAACAATCAAACCACATGCCGGGACCCGGGTGATAGATCAGACCATCGCGGTGGAAATGCGAAGCGATATGGTTGGCAAGGCATTGCAGCGGCTGGAGCCAGCGCTGCAGCAATTTCATTCCACCGATGGTGCGTATGCAATACCACCCGCTGATTACCAGGTACGCCGCGGTTTCCCGCGACGAGCTCCAACCCGGTGCGCATACGTTGGCATCGGGCATGTAATACCCGGGAGCGCCATGGAAATAACGCTCCACCGACTCTTCCACCAATCGCATGGGCGAAATGCCGTCCTTCAGATGCGGGACGAACAGAGCCTCCTGGGCGTAAAACAGCAGGGACAGCCCGCAGTCCACGCTCATCACGCTGTTGCTTAAAATCCCCGTGTCCGGACGGAACTGCACGCCATTGAGCGCGTATTTCGGCAAGCGCTTAAGCCGCGGATTCCTTCGGACCAGGGCCGGCAACGGCTCCGGCGATTGGATGGCGAAGCGCACCACCGTGTGCCAGCCCCTGGGCGAAAGTTCATTGACGCCATCTTCCGCTACCGGCCGATGCGGCGTAATATCGACCCAGTACGTTGAGGCCGGGAAAAGTGATGATGGCGTGCGATAGAAGGCGCAGCGGTCGCCGGCGGTTGTCAGATAGGCCGTGCCGAAATCCGGGGCGTCCAGATAACACGGCGACTGGACATAATTGATAAGTTTAAGCGGCCGGCAGATAAACGTCGTCGGAGTCTGGTTGGCCGCGAAATGAAACCGGAATAATCCGCCGCGCATCGCTATTTTGCGATCGGCGACAGCGGCCAATCCCAGGTCAAACCCGCGGCGATCGGCCCGAATGGATACCCGCTCCCAGGCCCCCGGCGCGATTGGAACGCGGCGGTAGCCAAAGATATTACCCCGCTGGATCAACGCGGAGGATGCGGCGGCGGTTTTCGATCTTCGATCCGGGGTTCCTGATCGGTCGGCGTTCGGAAAGAGTGGATCCAGCACAGGTTCAGCGCCGCTGGGGTGGAGAAAGTTGACGTTTAACTCGCCCTGTCCCAACGCGTCCCAGGACAGAAACATGATTTCAGGCCGCCGCTGGCTCAGCACGAGGCGATACCATCGATCCCCGACCGTAACGGTGTCGCCCCGATATCGCACCATGGGCTTAAAATCCGTCGGATGTAACGGTATATCCAACCGCCGCGCGGGCTGGCGGCCAGTCGAACGGTCCGCCGGCCGGTCTCGGCTGAAACCGCTACCCGTGGCGTTAACGCCATAGACTTTAATCTGCGCCAGCTCGGCGACATTTGACCACGGCGGCGCCGAAGCCGCCACCCGCGTGATAAGCAGGCGAAAATTGTTGGTTGTCACCGGTTTGAAGGAAACCGTGCAGGAATAATTCCGCGGGTTAAATTTCGCCCCCGTGACATGGAAAAGGGTGCGCCTATCCGCACCGCCGTCCGGTGAATACTGGCCGGAAAAATCCACCGGAGCGCTGGCCAGCGTGGCGGCGTACACCACCACCTTGTTAATGCGCCGCGGACCGGGAAAATGGATCCACACCCATTGCGGCAGATGCTGGAACCGGTTGCTCATCCAGCCGGCGGAGGGCGGCTCATTGGGAATAAAGATCCCCTGATTGAGCCGGCGGGCGGCTTGCTGGGCGCCCATCGCGCCAACGCCAAAATCCTGCGAGCTGACGATGATCCGCACGCCTTTTTCCCGCCCCGAGGCCACATCGCGGTAGCCCGTCGCGGACCGCAGCGCCGTTACGCCACGGAAATGAAAAATCTCCCCGTCGGTCGCTTTGCTGACGAGGGTGCGGCCGTTGAGCGTATAGGTTACCGCCAGCGTCTTGACCACGCCGGGCGCAGGATCACCGGCCAACTGCGTGACCTTATCGACCAGGAACATTCGCTCGCCCCGCCGGAGCAGTGTCCGCACGATAGCGGTGACATCCCGCGTGCGGCGCGGATGGCCCGGGACACCATAAATGGCGTGTGTCACGACAAGGTTGGGGCGACCGGCCGCCGCCCTCACCGTGGCGGTTAAGCCCACCACCCATGCCATCAGAAGACACCGCATCAAGAAGGTTTGCCGCATATGCTACCACGTCGAATTCGTTGAGCTGTTGTTGGCCGTGGGAGCAGGGTTTACCGTCCGTACGGGCGTCATGCACACGTCAAACGGGTGGTCAAAAGTAAGAATCTCCGGTGCGGGACCGGCGTAAGAGGCGGTCAAGCCCTGTTGGTCGGTGTCCGTGGTGCCGTTGACCACCCCGGTGGCCGTGGTGTAGGTGAAAATGTTATCGCCGTTTTCGCCCACGTAGGGCGAAGTTTCCCAAGTCACGTGGTCGTCGCCGAAGCCGACATTCTGGCCGTCGCCGGCATGGTTGCCGGAATTGTAGATGTAGGGGCCGTACGTGTTGGCCGTGGGCAGGGTGGTGGTGATACGCTGGTAGACGCCTTCGCCCGGTCCGTCGTTTACCGAACCCTGGTCGGAACCGCCGCTGTCCATCGGGGCCATGTCCGAAACCAGAGGGGTCAGCGTGTTGGCGCCGTTGGTGGTCCACCATCGGCCGGGGGAAGCCACCACTGAGCTGTTGCCTTTGTTCCACGGCCAGGCGAAAGCCGTGGAATAGCTTTCCCCCTGCCCCGCCGGGTTGGTCAGAGATCCGAGAATAACGAACCCCCCTGCCCCGGGCATAACGCCGAAATTCTGGGCGTAATAGGCCGTGCTGCCGCCGAAGTTCAAATACTCCACCGACGGCCCGACCGCGATGGGGTCGGACGGGCAGATAAAACTCGCCGGCGTGGTGTAGCCCTGGAGCACCAGTAGCCAGGAGCCGGCCAGCGGCACCGCGTTACCGCTGTTGCTCATCCCGGATGTCTCGAACCAGCTTTGTACGACTCCGGCCGGCGTTTCGGCTTGGGGAACCCCGCCGCTGGTCGGCAACGACACGCAGGGACCATTGTAATAGGTTGTGGTGGCGCCCTGCACGTAGTTGGCCGGGAACACGCCGTTGTTCGACTGACTGTACGTGATCATCGACTGGATGATTCCGCGGATGTTGGCCATGCAGACGGCGCGGTTGGCCAGTTCCCGGGCTTTGGCTAACGCAGGTAGTAATATAGATATTAGAATAGCTATTATCGATATCACTACCAGCAGCTCGATCAGGGTAAAGCCGGTTTCCCGTGCGTCCTGACCGCTGGCGGGACGCTGCCATCGGTTTCCAGTTTTGAACTTGACCAACTCCTTGTACGTATGGACCACTACGGACCTCCGGCCGCTGCCCAAGCGCCGGAACTCGTGCGAGTGCACCACGGAAACGCCGTCATCGGGAAGTAAATCCTGCGGTACCATAAGGCACCTCCTTGTTTAGTCCGCCTCTCCAGAGGCGAGTCTTCGACCCGGGGAATCCAGGCCCGAGCCGCGCGGCCCGAGTTAAACCAAAC
>JAKCCC010000264.1 GCA_021838985.1 Planctomycetota bacterium | reverse complement strand
CTCGTGATTCGTGATGGCCCGCCGGCGGCCGCCCATCCCGAATGGCTGCTCCGGGACCGTGAAGTCCGTCGGGTTGACGAACAGAACGGTGATGGTGGTGCGGCCATACCGCAGGTCCGCGAGTTTATCTCACGCTGCGTTGCCACCATCGCCGCCGATTGGGGCTTTGAAGGCATCAAACTCGATTTCATCACCTACATGTTCGACCATCCCGAGGCGGTGTTCCGCAACGGCGGCACGAATGTTGCCTGGAAACACTGGCTGCTAAGCATGGTGCGCGAAGCGCTGGGCCCGCATGGCTATTTCGTTCACGGCGTGGGCGCCCCGATGGGCGATCCGTTCCTGGCCATCGACGGTTGTAACGCCTTTGGCGTTGGCTACGACATCGGCTCCGGCGAGTGGCCCTTCCATGTGCGAAATTGCGCCTGGGTGCTGCCGGCGGCGTTGGCGGTCGGGCGAGCCACGTGGTTTCTCCATGCGGATAGTTGCATGGGGCGTCCGGAAATTCCTGAAACAGAGCGGCGTTCGCGCTGTGCGTTCGCGTACATGACAGGCGGCGTTTTGGAATTTTCCGGGCCTGTCGAAACGATGGATCCGCGGGCGATCGAGGATTATCGCCTTTTGTCGGCTCGTTGTGATCAGGGAGCGGAGCTGCTCTGCCCGGATGAAGCGGCGTTCTACGGCCTACCGTTGCCGACGATCCTGATTCGCCGCCATAGTGCGGGCAGCCGCACCCGCCGCCTGGGCATCTCGCACACGATCGGCCTGTTCAACTGGTGGGACGCGCCGCAGGCGACCGCCGTGTCGCTAGCGCCGTTGGGGCTTGGTCAGCCGCCCCGCCTGCGCGACTTTTGGAGCGGCGGGGATGTCGAAGCGACCGGCGATGCGCTGGTTCGGCTTCTGCCGCCGCGCGGCCACGCCCTGTTGGACGTGCTGGCCTAAGGTTGCCGCAGCGACAGGTTCGCGCATGCCGCTGCTGGACTGGCTCATTCTGCTACTGCCGCTGCCGTTGCTTTTTCTGATCAGCCTGGCCACGCGGCGTTACATCGCCGGCGTGGCGGATTTCCTCACCGGCCGCCGCGGCGCCGGCCGATCCCGGCCGATTTTACAGCACGAACGGAATCAGCAGTTTCGTCCGTCGTCGGTAGGCGGGATAGTCGTTCGGGAACTGCCCGCGCATCAACTTATCCTCCCTGGCGGCGCTGAAAAGAAAGTATGCACCAAGCCCCACCGCCAGAGCCAACAAGCCGGCCGAGTTTTCCGCCAGCGCGGTGCCGAATAAGGCCACCATGATGCCAGCGTAAATGGGGTGGCGCACCAGAGCATACGGCCCGCTGGTCACCAGCTCATGACCTTCCCGAAGCGACATGGGATGGCCCCAGTTGCGCCCTAAATGCCGGCGCGCCCACACGGCCAACGCCAGGCCCGCAAGGAAGGCCGCAGCGCCAACCCAGCGCACGACCGGGCTTGCGGTGGTCGCCTCATATCCCTCGACCAGGTGCTGCCAAGGGGGCCATACGGCCAACCCTCTAAAAATAAAAACCGCCCCCATGGCGATGGCCACACGCGCAGCCCCGCCGATCCACCATGGCGTGACTCCGCGGGCCATCCTTTTGACGGATCCAGCCGCGCTGAGCCAATAGGCCAGCCAGCCCAGCCAGCCGACCACGATGATCCCGTGCACCACAGCCATGCCGCCATCATACGCTCCGCCCGCGAGGTCCGGCAAAGGGTTCCTCGTTCAGCAAGTACCCTGCGCAATAGTCGTTACCAGCCGATGATTGCTCAGTAGGAACACAGAATGAATCATTGGGGGATGGCCCTGTGGTGCAGGTCGCTCCCGACCAGGTCGGGACCCACCCCAGCCGTCGGGCGACGGATCAGCAGACCTGGAGGTCCGCACCACCACTACCGTCAACCACGGCATTGATTCCGGAGTCCTACTTGACGTACGTTCCTGCCGCCCATTGCCGTCTCCGCCGCGGAATCGCGGCGCGGGGGATTCTGGGTTGCTTGCCCAGCGCAATGCCTGATATAGTAAAAATGCTGCGGTTTGCGTTTTCTCCGTTCAGGTGCGCTGTGGATCCATTGCCCACGGTATTGCCCCGACTTGAGCCCCCAATATTCCCGGATCATTACGGGGATCCATATCCCGTTGTGTTCTCCCGGCAACAACAATCGACCGAGTTAGACCTGCTCGCGGATATCCGATTTCGCATGTTTTTCCTGCGCTACGCCAAGGTAGGCAAGGAGTGGAGCACCGACAGGCCCCAGCCCGCCGACGGATTTCACCATCTGCACCTGGTTTGCGGAGGCCGTGCGGAACTGCTTTGGGATAGCGGCCGTCTGGCGTTGCGGCCGAACCACGCCTACTGGTTGCCCGCCCACATGGTCGCCCGTCCAGTCTGCCACACTTTTTACGAGCTCTACTGGCTGCTCTTCCGCTGCGAATGGTTTGAGGGTATCGACTTATTTTGGGATTGCTGCGCACCGCTGTGCCTAGGCGCCTGGAATCCGAAAGATTACGTCGGGCGATGGAGAAGGCCACCGCTTTCCCTCGGCGAGTGTTGGCGGGTGCAGTGCCTGGTCGAACGCCTGTTCGCCGGGTCGTCCAAGTTGCTGGAGACGGCCGTCCTCAAGCAGCGCAATCTCCTGGCGAAATTTTCGCAAGCCGTCACGTTTCTGGAGCAACGCCCATACGCCGACACCCATGTGCGTGACTTAGCCAAGGCCCAGTTCTTGACGCCCAACGCGTTTTGCCGTTCCTTCCATGCGCATTTTGGAATAAGTCCCAAGAAATATATAAACCGGCGGATCAATCAGGAGGCCTGCCAAATGCTGTTGACGACGGACCTTGCGATGAAACAGATAGCGCACCAACTTCACTTCGCCGACGAGTATTACTTCAATCGGTTCTTCAGGAAGATGAATCGCATTCCACCGGCGGGTTACCGGAAGCGTCTGCGACCGCGAGCGCACCGCGGGGCAGGCTGATGGCTCAATAGAGATGGATTGCGGCAAGCCGACGCGCCGGCATATGAACTTCGACGCGGCCGTCTACAAGCGGCAGGGCTTGTCGATCCCGTTCCAATGGGTCGGACCATGCGGCGCCAGCCAGGTCCCGACCTGGAATGGCCAGCTGGGACGTAATGGCGTCGGCGGTGACATTGGCGAGCCGGAGGATCAAGCCACGATCATTTTCAGCCGGCTTCATATTTAGCACGAGAAGCCGTGGATCGGAGGATTCCACGAGTCGAGCGGTTCCAGCCCGGCCGCCGGCAACCACCGGGTGGACCACCACCTCGCTGGCCGCCTCCAGACCGGCCCGGGTGCAGGTGAGCGGATCAAACTTATCCTGTATCGTCAGTTCATAGCGAAATTGAATCCATCCGGATTGGCTGGCGCGGAAATTGGTGAACCAGTAATTGTTCAGCGGCCAAGCCAATAACAGCGGATTTTTCCGGCGCGGCACGCGCGGCCGGCACCGCCCGAAGGCGAAGTCGCCGATCTGTACCATCGGGGCGTCCGGGCAGGCCAGGGTCACGCATAATTGTGCATCGTGCAGCGCCACCCACTGTCCGACCGTAATGCCGTCCCGGGCCGTGCCAGGCAGTTGTTCCTGGTCCAATTCCACCGGCAGGTTGGCGGTGTCATAATGGGCTTTCCAACCCTCGGCCAGCGCCAGCGGAAAAACAAAATAAACACCTTCCGCCGTGCGAATATCCCGCTTGCGGATGGAAACCTGCATTTCCACCACCGGCCGGTGGGCGCAGAGCTTAATGGTTTGCCGCAGGCTTTCGACACCGGGAGCTTCAAATTCCAAGATCAACCCTGCTCCGTCCACGGCCTGGAAAGTTTCACAGCCCCGCAAGGCGCCAGACCTCCGGCGCCGGGCTGGCCATTGGGGATTCCAGTCGGACCGGTTGTTCAAAAGCTTGTTCAGATCGTTGGACACGAACGCATCCCGTCCGCCCATCTCCGGAGCGCCCTGGAAGGTGGGATCGACCGTCTCTTGGACGTAGCCAAAAAACGACCACTCGGCTTCCGCGTGGATGATATTCTGCTTGTGCTGCCGCCGGTAAAGGCCTGTGATCCGTCCCCGGGCGGAGTCGAAAGTCAGTTCGAAAAAAGGCGATTCAATCCGCTGGCTGGAAACGATGCAGTGGTCTGAGGACCCGGCAACCGGAAGCTCTTTCACATCGATCGATGTGACCGCCCAAGGAGGCAGGACCAGGGGGCCGATAACCACCGCGTCTTTCAACAAGCTTTCCCGTCCGGAGGCG
>JAKCCC010000263.1 GCA_021838985.1 Planctomycetota bacterium | reverse complement strand
AGCCCAGGCCTTGGCCAATATCGCGGCGCCCGGCGCCTCCCTACAGGAGCAGTTACTCGGCCAATGGCGTCTGCTGGATCTGAATCCCACGATCCGCCGCGCCGGCGAGGTGCTGATGGATTGGATGGATGCGGACGGTTACATCCGCGACAGCCTGGATATTATCAGCCGCGAATTACCGCCAGGCGTGCGGCGCCAGGATCTGGAAGCGGCCTGGCCGATTTTACAGGAGCGACTCGAGCCGGCCGGGCTGGGGGCGCGGAATCTGCGCGAATGCCTGCAGCTGCAGTTGGATGCGCTGGCCCGGCAAAAACAGCTGGATGTACGGGTCCCCCGCCTGCTGGTGGACAAACATCTGGAAGATTTGCGTATGAATCGGCTGCCGAACATCGCCCGCCAACATGGCTTGACGCTCGAGCAGATCAAGAACGCCCACACCTTCATCGCCAAGCATCTGAATCCCCGGCCGGCCGCCGCGCTTACCGCGCGTCCAACGCCGGGCATCATTCCCGACGCGATTATCGAACCGGATGAATCGACCGGGCGATATAACATTCGGCTTACGGACGACCGCCTCCCGCGCCTGTGCATCAACGAAGTTTACGAGCGGATGGCCCATAGCGGCACCGACGACAGCACCGTGCGCAAGTTCCTCAGTGATAACATCCGCCAGGCGCATTGGCTTCTGGACGCCATCGCCCAGCGGCGCAGCACGCTGTTGCGGGTCTTGCGGGTGGTCGCGGAAGCCCAGAAGGACTTTATCGAATATGGGCCGGAGAAGCTCCAGCCGTTGCCCATGACCGCGGTGGCCGATCAACTCGGAGTGCACGTGGCCACCATCAGTCGGGCGGCGGCCGGCAAGTACGTGCAAACGCCGCGGGGAATATTGCCGCTGCGGCGTTTTTTCAGCGGCGGCGTGGCCGACTCTGGCGGCGGAGAGGTCAGTTGGGAGGCCATCAAGGCCCGGCTGTGGGAAGTGATCCAGAAAGAAGACCGCAAGCATCCCCTGCGGGACGATGAAATCGCCGCGAAACTGGCTCAAGAAGGAATAAAAATGGCCCGGCGAACCGTGGCCAAATACCGCAAGGTTTGCCAGATTCCACCCGCCCGCTGCCGCCGCGAATTTTAGTCTCGCATGAAAAAGGCGAAAAACAATAAGCCCAAGTGATGCGGGAGATTTTTGTTCCACCGGACCGCCACGCCGCCGCAGGCACCGCGATCGCCCTGACCGAAGCCGCCGTCGGGCACGCCACCGGCCCTGGCTCCGCCGACAGGGTGCAGGACAGATTTGGAGCGCCAGTGCCGTTTCCAGGGCAGGAGTTTCGCGCCGCGCGGGGTACGCCGTGGAACCGGCCATTTCTCATAGCCCGGAGCGCCCGAAGAGCCGACGCCCTCGTCGGCTGGCCACATGGCCGATGCGGGCATCGGCACTACATAACCTGGAGGTCGCCCCTGGCGACCTCCAGGCTCTGATAATTACTTGCCGTCCTTACCCCGCTGCGCGAAACTGGCGCATTCGGAACGGCACTGGCGCTCCAAATCCGTCATGCCCCCGGTTTGGGCCGGCGAACGGTTACCACTTGTTTTTGCCGAACAGCGGTCGTAAAATATAATTCAGTGGGCCATGGAAGGCGACTGCCGACCGAGGTGGGTAGGAACAAGGAGCCGGCCATGATGAACACATCTTCGGACCACTGGACTACGGCCAAGCCAGCCCCCGCAGCGTTGGGGAGTGCACGGTTATCGGAAATGGCGGAAGCACCACCGCAGAGGCAATCGACGCCGGAACCCGATCGCGTCGCCGTGGCCTATGGTGTGCCGCCTCCTCGTGCGCCAGAGCCGTTCCATCAGGTGCTGGTCAGTGTACCCGAAGGGGACGCGAAATCTTATTGCACCTCAGAATTGTGGATTGGCTAAGAGTCCGCGCTGGGGAAGGGCGGGACTGGTTTCGCAGCGCGGGTCGCCGTGGCGACTAGACTGCGGCGCAATCAAAACATATAGCCATCGGTCCATATGAATCCGGAATAATTCAGTCGCCCCGGCGAGTTTCGGCGGATCGTGGCGTCGCCTTGGAGACTTTGTCCGGGGGTGGATCCTCCGCTGGAAACCGGGGATTCCCCGCGGACCTAAATCTTCATGCGTGCGAAGAAGCGCCGAGCTTGTGGTACGGGCGCACCAACCGGTCCTCGAGGCGACGCTCCGACCGGATTATCATCCGGTACTCCTTCTTACTTTCATCCTGGGGGGTTGGCTGCGCCAAGGCAGCGCGATGGACTTGGACAGCGCCGCGCGGTTGCTTCAGGGGCGCGGGATCGTATGGATCTCGGGGGGAGAAGCCGGCGCGGGGATCTTCAGGTTAGCCAATGACAGGTGGAACGAAAGCTGCTCCATCTGCAGGGCGAGATCCACGCGCTGAACGAAAACATGGGGCGGTACGGCCAGGGATAGCGGCGCGAAATTCAGAATGCCCCGAATACCTGCGGCCACGAGCTGATCCGCCGCGGCCTGGGCGAACTGGGCGGGGACCGCGAGAATAGCCATCTGAATGTGTTGTTCGGCGACGGCTTGTGGCAATTCGTCGAGCGGGCGGATTTGCAGTTCGCCGAAGCGACGGTTGATTTTAGCCGGGTCATTATCGAACGCCGCGATAAGGCGGAAGCCCTGCTGCAGAAATCCCTTGTAGGTTAGCAAAGCCCGGCCGAGGTTACCGACACCCACCAAAAGCACGTTGTGGATCTTGTCCGTGCCCATCAGTTTCTTGAGCTGGGCGATTAATTCCGCGACGCGATAGCCGATGCCAGGGTGGCCGAATTGGCCGAAGCAGGCCAGGTCCTTGCGCACCTGGGCGTCGGTGTAGCCGAGCGCCTCCCCAAGCTGTTTGCTGCTGATAGTATGGCGGTTGAAGCGCTGGAAGATTTCCAGTTGGCGCAAATAGAAACTGAGCCGATAAACGGCGGGTGGGGGTATGCTCTCGGCTTTCATCGGGGAATACTGTAGAGGGGCCTTGGGCGGGGGTCAAGGCGGGCACGCCTCCGCCATAGGGTGCAGGACAGATTTGGCGTGCCAGTGCCGTTTCCGGTGCGCCCGTTTCGCGCCGCGCGGGGTATGCCATTGAACCGGCCATTTCTCATAGTGCGGCGCGCCCGTAGAGCCGACGCCCTCGTCGGCTGGCTAAAGGGCCGATGAGGGCATCGGCCCTACATAGCCCGGCGGTCGCCGCAGGCGACCTCCCGGCTATAGGAATCACTTGGTGTTTTGCCCTGCGGCGCGAAACAGACGCACTGAGAGCGGCACTGGCGCCAAATCTGTCATGCCCCCTGAGCTGGCGAGGCCCCCCGCCCAAGAGCGGCTCCGCCCACGGGACCCAAAATAACGGGAGCGGAACCATGGTTTACCCGCCGCAGCGGGGATCCCACCGAGGACACGGATAAAGTCAGTGGAATCCGTGAAATTGTGGTTGCCATTTTTATCCGCTCTGGGTACGGCGAAACCCCCTGTTAAGCTGCCCTGAAAATGGCGGGCTCAGGCACGTCCGCGGCGGGTCGCCCCGGGGCGACTAGAAACGATAAAATTCGGGTTGGCGAAAGAGCCCCGGACTCGCCACCGAACCCGCAGCACCGGGCTTCAGCTCGCCCCGCTCGCCCCGCCAGCGGGCGGGCAGGTTTTGTCGAGTCGCCCTAAAGTTTCCTGGCGGCGACCTGGTGAACAGCGGCGGACGGGGTACCCGAAAGTTAAGCGGTGACCAAGCACTCGACTGTTCCGACGGCACCCGCTACCCCGATGGCTATCGGGATCATTGGGCGCCGCCCCGGACCCATTTTCGCGCTCATTCCTGGCGGCCCCTGAGGACGAGGGCTGGCCGCAGGTGACGGAGCTACCGGAACACTCGGGGCTTCGTATCGATCAGAAACCGTCACGTGCCGCGAAGGAGCACGAAGACTCTGGCCCAGCGCGGTGCGGTCGCCGCGGGGGGCTGCTCGCCGGGTTTGACCGCGGATATGCCATTATTCTATATGCGTACACATGTATTTTAGTAGACATATACGGGCCGCCGGTTGGACTTTCTCCGCCGGCCGGGCACCAAGGGATGGATGTTTTTGCTTTCCGGTATGCACACCGGTTGGCATATTACAGTCCCAAAGCCAGCCAGACAAAGCTGATATTGGGGGCGGGACCAGCGTTACGACGACGCCTGTTGTGCGTTGTAAGTGCATTATATTACGTGGTTTATGTACTTTACAGGTTTCTTCTAGGCACCTCCGGAAGCATTTCTACTTTTTGCGCTTGACTTGCGTTG
>JAKCCC010000262.1 GCA_021838985.1 Planctomycetota bacterium | reverse complement strand
ATCGCCCCCCCGAGTCCCCCCACGCCCCGATGCCAATGGCCAAAAATGTCCAGCAAAATACGATTGGCGCAGGCGACAGCCATTTCCCGCGCCGCCGCGTGCGTGCTCAGCTCGGCCACGTCCATCAGGCAGGTCAAGGTGATCGGCGTGTAGGTGCCGCTGGTGTATTCGCTTAACAGGCCGCGCCGTTCAAAGTGGGCGCAGAGGCCCTCCAGGTGAAACAACCCTTGATCGGTGTAATCCTTGCGGTTCAGCACCTGGCCCGCCAGCAGCATGGCACGGACCGAGAGCGCGGGCATATTGTCGTTGTAGCCATGGAAAATGAAATCATTCGCTCCGGAGCACGCTACCCGTCCGCCTTCGCGCACTACGAATCTATCAAGATGCTCCTCGGAACGCTTAATAAGCTCCTCGGCCATGCGCGGCCTCTCCCGCACCAGGTTCACCGCGATCGCCGAGGTTGTGAAAACATCCCAGCCGCTCCAAGCCTTCGCGGCGCCGTAGACGACATTGGCAAGCTCTCGTTCCGCGGCGTCCGGTGAGGAAACCAGGGCTGGGTAAATCCAGAAGGGAATCCGGGGATCATCTTCCGTTTCCGGCTGATAAGTGCCGTCCGGCTTAAACAGCCGCCCCATATTCCGGCGGGCAAAACAATAATACTCCTGTTTCCGTGCCGCCATAGCCTGCGGCTCAAAAGCCATCCCGTGGGCCACATTTTTTTGCATCGCAGTTTCCACCCGGCCAGGACGGGTCCATAGCCCTATGGCCGATACCGCTCCAAACCAATATCCAGATTGGCCAGGTATCCGGATCCGCTGCCATCCAGAACCAGCTCCACCGTGACGAGGTGGGCCTCGTCCGATTCGGCAAATATTATTTCAGGCAGTTCGATCTCCTTCCATCTGGCTGCGGTCCCCGTCAGGGGAGGCGATTCGGCCACCCGCACCAACTGGTACCCCGGTTGGGGCCGCCACTGAAAATCTTCCACCCGCACCCGCAGGAAGAATCCTTTTCCGCTCACCCTGTCGGTGCGCCCCAGCGCCCGCAGCCGCAACCGGTGTCCGGCCGGCGCGTGCGAGGGCGGCGCTGCGGTCCAAGCGGTTTCGCGGGCCGCCTGCTGCGTGATCCGCAACGCGCCTTGCCCGTTCGGCCCACCCTCCGGTTCCCATACTTTCTCCGGTGGCGCCGGCCGGAACGCGGAGGCCTCGTCAGATTCATCCACACGCGCCGAACTGCGAAACTCATTACATCCCAACGTCAGCCGCGGATACTGGAATCGCCGATAGTCCGCGGCGGTTACCGGCACCCGTCGCGCCCGCTCGGCCAATTCCGTCCCTGCGGTTCGGTCCAGATATAAAATTCGGTAGCGCCACAGATATTCCGCGCCCGGTTCGATGCTGGCCGGTACATGGGACCCGCAATGCAGATCGTAGTACATATCGCAGATGCCCCAGTAAGGCTCGAGCGAGCATTCCTCCACCACCACAACCGGATTAAGATCTTCCAGGAAAAAACCGGCCTGAACGCCCGCGGCAAAGCGTAAGGGTTGCATCTTACCAGCGGCCCAATAGTGCAGTTGGTGCTGATGGGGAAAATGCCACACGACGCCTGCGCGGTCCGTCAGCAGTGTGCGGCTGAAACGCTTGCGGCCGGCCTGCAGGAAACATAAGCCGGTATTGGCGGGTAAAACATTATTGTATTCGATCCACGCCAGCTTCAGCTCGTACTGGTCGGCACATCGCTCGGGCGGCGCGCGAGGCGCCGGTTCCAATGCCACGGCCTGTCCCGACACCTGTCGCAGGCGCGTTTCCAACGCCCATTCGTACCGGCCTGTAGCGCCCAGCGTGATTACCGCCCGATGGAATCCCGCAAACCGGCCGTCCGGGCTGGCGGAATCCGCCTCGATGGCGGCCCACACCCCGTGGTCAGACACCGCGAAGCGAAAGGGTGGGCGGCTCACCGCGGCTGGCTCCGGCAGATGCAAAGTGAATTTTAAGCCCCTTACGGTGGCCAAATGCGTTTCCTTGGGGATGCTGGTCAGCAACTCTCCCCCCTGCTGCGGCGAGGGCAACAGCCAATCCACATTTCCCTGGGGCGTGATCAGCGCCACCGTCCGGTCGCCATCGTTAAGAACGAAACAATCCAGATTGATCCGGTGAAATGTGAAATGCGGTTGATGGGTCACGGTCGATCCCCTCTTAATGATGGGCGTGGGACATTTCCTTTGCCAGAGGAACGGTTGACCTCCAGCGACGGCGGCGTCCTGACGGCTGGCGCTTGGGAGCCACCTGCCCCGTACGGCCCCGCCCCCGCGCCGCGCAAGCGAAGGGGGACAGTAGCGCCAAGAATGTTTGGCGGAACCGTGGGCAAGGAGCTGTCGTCGAAATTCCCTAATAGCTCTTCACGTGCTTGTAGCCGCCTTGCCGAACAAGCTTTACATCGTCGTACCAGACCGTCCCTGTCGCCCGGCGTAGCTGCAACGCCACCATCAAAAACGCCGCCCGCGGGCCGGTATTCACGGTGAACGCCAGCTTTTCCCAGCCAAACGTACCGCGATATTGGGGCGGATTATGGGCGGAAGAGGTCTGGTGCGGCCAGAAGTTCTTAGGGCCATAGTTCAGCCAGACCATGGCGCCGACACCGCCATTGGGGTCGGGCTTGATCGCCCGGCCCTTCACATAACAGCGTAGCCGGTACACACTGTTCGGCTGGCAGGGAATCATCTGGTTGACTTCCGTAATGTCACTGGGCAAGCCATTCGTGATCCGCAGCGCGTACTTGCCCCCCCGCTTAACCTTGGCATCCCGCGCCACAGCGCCCTTGACCGGTCCAGGGCCGTAACGGGATTGGTCCATATACTGCCAACCCGCGGGCACCAAATGTGACCGCAGCTTCGGCCCGCCTTTGCCTTGCGCCGCCAACTGCTGGGGTGTGGGTTTGGTCCAATGCTCAAAACCACCGTTGGCCAGCAGATTCCGCGGCCGCGCCGCCGCGAAGGCGCTGTGCGGCGCCCCTAAAAAACCCGCCGCGGCCGCCACCAATACGCACCAGAGAACCGGCGCCAGTATAGATTTGCTACGCATAGATGTACTCCTTCTTAATAATGATCCTACCGCGACCTGCCGCGCGCGGCACCCGGGTCCGCAGGGCCCGCACAGCCCAGGCGGAGCGCTTCCACCTTGACCGTCTGCTTGCCTTGGCCGGCCCCGCCCGGGTTGGGAATGCCCCGATACGGCCAGAGCTGCAGTTGATTTTCCTTCCCGAACTGTACATAAGGCGTCAGATTAATGTCAGCCAGTAAACCGTATGGGTGCAGATAGGCGTTGTAGTTGATCGGATGGCCGTTGACCACCACGCTGCCGAGCCACTGGCTTGGCGTTGCCACGTGCAAATAAACCGTTTTGCCCGCCCAGATCGCCGGAATCTTCACTTGTCGCTGCAGATACCGACCTACTGCCGGGCCTGGTAATGACACGGGTTTGACGGTGCTGTAGTCATCCTGCACCGCCTGCCACCGGCCTGCCAGCGAGAACGCCGGCTGCAGCCGTACCTGCGGCGCCAACCAGATCACCCCCCCGATTCCGCTGAACTGCTTGCCCCCCGCGACCTTGACGGCCAACGTGTTCTTGCCCGACCGCAAATCCTTGGTGATGTTGTAGTCTAACGTTTGGCTCCAGCCGCGGGCCTGGTACGTCGCCACCTTGACGCCGTTTAGGTAAAAGATTCCATGGTCATACACGATGGGCGTGTTAAAACTATACAGCCCCAACACCACCTGCCGGTTTCGCCAAGAGGGGGGGATCGTGAAATCAGCCCGATACAAACCCACGCCGTGATAATGAGCCAGACCCTTGACCAGCCGATTCCACGGCCCGCTCTCTAAAGGCCGCCATGCTTGATCGTTAAAGGATGGTTCTCGCCAAGCCGTGCCGGCGCCGACCCGGCCCGTTCGATCGGCGTAGAACTTCCAATGGTCGAAACCGATCGCCTGCTGGCGCTGCCACGCTCGGAATTGTTTCCAGGCTCGGTTTTGCCGGCGCCTCCAACGGGGGGAAATAGTAAAACGCTTCTTCCAGTAGAAGCATTTGTTCGCCCACCAGAAGGGGAGACCGGCCAGCAGGTCGGCGCGCCGCACCGCAAATACCCGCAAGGCATCGCTGGCGAACTTCACGCCATGGACCCACACCCATCCGTTGGCGGTGTAGGTAAAGGGCACGGGGCGGCGGGTGAGCATGTCCCAGACCTGCTTGGGCCGATGCTCGACCCGCAGGCCCACATTCGCTGTGACCTCCCTGCCGCTG
>JAKCCC010000261.1 GCA_021838985.1 Planctomycetota bacterium | reverse complement strand
CGCGGGCGGGGCCAGGCGCTCCATCGAAAACCCGTCGGATAATCGCCGCGGATTGCTCGGCGGAATCCACGCGACAGGAACGAACCGAGGCCGGCTTCAGGCCGGCGTCGGCTGGATGAAACACGAACATCCGAACGTTGCCGGTGGCGAATTGGCCGACGGTGGTTGGCCCGCCCAGCGACAACTCGCATAGATAACCTTCCTCCGGATCCGTACCGCAGACGACCATGGCTCGCTCGGCATTAAGACGAATGAAGGCGTGCAGCAGGGTGGCCACTCGATCCGGTCGCGGCACACCGGCCACCTGGCGGCGCGCCCCGGCGGGATTGGTCAACGGCCCCATCCAATTGAAAATGGTGGCGAACCCGAGGGCTTGGCGCACGGGGGCGGCCCGGGCCATGGCGGGATGGTGGCAGGGGGCGAAACAAAAACCAATGCCGGCCTGGCGCAGGCAGCGCTCCGGCGTGGCCAGATCATCCGACACGGCAACCCCCAGGGCTTTTAACACATCAGCGCTGCCGCAGCGGCTGGTCACGGCCCGGTTGCCGTGCTTGGCCACGGGTATGCCGCAGGCCGCGGCGACGATGGCGGCGGCCGTGGAAATGTTAAACAAACGGGACTGGGCTCCGCCGGTACCGCAGGTGTCGATGACATTCGCCGGTGCCCGCACGGCTCGGACATAGCGCCGCATGGCTCGGGCGGCTCCGACGAGTTCCTCTACGGTAGGCGGGCGGACCGCCAGCAGGGCCAGGAACGCTCCGAGTTGGGCCGGGTTACTTTCCGCGGACATGATTCGATCAAACGTTTCCTGCGCCTGCGTTTCGGATAGCGCTTGGCCGGCCAAAAGTTGGGAGAGGATAGCTTTCATCTTGACAGTGCTTGTGGTGCGGACCTCCGGGTCGGCTTTTCCGTCGCCCCATGGCGGGGGGTCGGTCAGCAGACCGGCCCCACAGGCTAACACCCCATGGTTCATTCTGCGTTGCCACCTGGCCGCTCCGGGACAAGCCCCTTCCCATATAGATTACCCGGAGCCGCCACGATGAACCAGTCGCCCGCCAACCGGCCAGCCCATCGGCGCGCCGACCTTCCTGCCATAGCGGCACGCGATCGGGTGAACCGAGGTTCATCATTTCCCGAAATCGCGCGCGTGGGGTCATACCGTGTTATACCGCACCCGGCTATTAAGGATACACTCCAGGGGCCAAGCCAGCGCGCATCTGGCCCAGAAAAGCGGCGCGACGCCGCTTCTACTTTGACGAACGGTACGTCTCAATAAGAGCCGTGGGTAGTAGCCGTGGGCAATACCTGTGGGTATTATACGATACCTGTTGACGGATTTATTCGGAGCGAGTTTCATGGCCGACCTTTTTGATCCGTTGGTCCTACGGGGCGTCACGATACGCAACCGCCTGGGGATTGCACCTATGTGCATGCATTCGGCAGAAGAGGGCCGCGCGACCGATTGGCATCTGGTTCATTATGGTTCAAGGGCGGTGGGAGGATGGGGACTAATTGTGGCGGAAGCCACCGCGGTGACGCCGGAAGGTCGCATTACGCCGGAGGACATCGGGTTATGGAATGACCGCCAGATTGAACCGTTGTCCCGCGTGACGCGTTTTATCAAAACGTACGGAAGCACGCCCGGCATTCAACTGGCGCATGCGGGGCGCAAGGGGGCGACCGCCCGGCCATTTTCCGTGGCGCGACCGGGCCAGCCGCTGTCCGTGGCGGAAGGCGGGTGGCGGGTGGTGGCGCCGTCACCCCTGCCCTTTGATGCGCCATCACCGGTGCCGGTGGAATTGTCCCTTTCGGAAATCAAGGAAATTCAAATGGCTTTTGCCGCGGCGGCCCTGCGGGCGTGCCACGCCGGTTATGAGTTGTTGGAGCTTCATGCGGCGCACGGTTATCTGATCCATGAGTTCTTATCGCCGGTGACGAATAAGCGGACCGATACTTATGGCGGCAGCTTTGCGAACCGTACGCGCCTGTTGATGGAAACAGTGGCCAGCGTTCAGAAGGTCTGGCCCCAGCGGTTGCCGCTGGCGGTGCGGTTAAGTTGCGTGGATTGGGTGGAGGGAGGCTGGACGCTGGAGGATTCGATCGCCCTGGCCCGCAAGCTTAAAGCGGCGGAGGTGGATTTGGTGGACTGTTCCAGCGGGGCGCTGGTTCCTGAGGCCCGTATCCCGGTGGCGCCGGGGTTTCAGGTGCCGTTTGCCCAGGCTATCCGGCGCGAAGCGGGCATTAAGACGGCCGCAGTGGGACTGATCACGCAAGCCCGGCAAGCCGCGGACATCATTGCCGCAGGTCAGGCGGATATGGTGTTCATGGCCCGGCAGGCGCTGCGTGATCCGTATTTCCCGCTTCATGCCGCGGCGCTACTCGGTAGGAAGGACGCGGTGCCAATACCCGGTCCATACAGCCGCATGGGGTGAGGGTTAATTGGGGCTGTGCGGTTGCAGATAGCGCGCAAGATCTGCGTAGATTCCCGGAGCGGGATTTCCGTTTGTGGGGAGCTTTCCTGCCTGGCGCGCCGCCGCCGCAAGCGTTGCCAGCACCGACCGGGCGGCCGATTCTGGTATGCCTTTAACCTTCATTCCGCGGTAGTTGGTGAGCATGGCCTGAATGGCCTTGGGCAGCCGCTTTGTGTCAATCGCCCCGTCCTTGAGCCGATAGGGAAGTTTCCAGGTAGATGGCTTATTGGCATCGGGAACGTAGGCAAAACATTGCCACGGAAGTCGATGCTGTGGATGTAGCAGCGGCTCCAGGGAGGCCTCGTCCCCAGGGCGCGGCGCGGTAATCTCCTCTGACCAATCAGCGGACTCATGATGATCGCGGTAGATCCCGTGTTCGCTGATCCACCACAGACTTTCCGGGGCGGAGGCTGCATCCAGCGTCAGGAAAGTGCGGTCCTGGACGGTGCCATCGACGATATTGGCGGCGTAGAGGAGCCGGCCATCCGAAACGGCGATGCGATTGACGTTTTGTTCGTCGGCATAGCGGCGGGCCTGGTTCATGGCGGCATGGAACGCCGCATGCTGGGGATGGAGCGCCCCGGGACGTTTGGTCTCCATGACGAGGTATTTAGCGGTATGACGGCACAGCACGATATCCGCAAATCCAACCTGGTATTTCAGATCGCCCGGCTCCCAACCAAGGACGTCCACAAAAAGCCGTGCGAGAACGGTTACCACGGCCTGCTCGGTCTCATTGCCGCCACGGAATTGGCTGTTACGGAACGACTGAAAATCCGGCCAAGTCGCGGTAAGCCGTGCCATGAGTTTCTGATAGGACTTAAGTGTTTTGTAGTCGTCTCCCACGAAGCACCTCGCGGAGGGTGACGCTGGGCGCAGAACCGGCTGGATGGATGAAGATAGCCGATTTGGCGGGCACTATTTACTAGCAGCAGACATTCAAACGACTTATAGCAAACTTTTCGTCAATCGTCCATCATCGCCGGACAGCGGAAATAAACACCGCCGGATTAGGGCGATACACGTCAACGTGGGCATGATCCATGCATTTCGCCGCGGTCTGGACGGTCAGGGCGCTTGGCGCCGCCCCGGCCATTTTGAAAAAGCGATCAAAATCGACGCAACCAAGAGCTGGTTCGTGGCGGGTTCGTGAGGGATGGTTGGGTGGTTCTACTTACCGCCGTTTTCGGAGCCAATTTGCTCCTTCTGCGGGCTGTCGAACTGGATGGGGACGTACGTGGCAAAGGGGCGGTGCGTTTGATCGGCCGCACCTTTATGCGCTGGGACAAGAACCACCGCGACGAAGTGACCTCTTAGTTGGACGGCGCGCCAGCCACAATCAGACTTGGCCTGTTTGACAAATGGGGACAGGGCGCGTGGCGGCCAAGATCGCGCCGCGTCGCGCTGCGGCGGTAATGACCGGACACACGGCGCTCGGGAAAAAGTTTTAGGTGTTTTGCTTAGCACCGATGACGCAATGATTCTTAGACCGAGTCAAGTGTCTTGCTGATACCAGAGGCGGGGCGGTCAAGCTAGCATGAATCGTGGAATAGAAAGTGGCGCCAGAGGAACCCCCAAGGGGGGTGGGAGCAGCCATGTGAAAGTTTTCACAGATGGTTGTAGGCGCACCTTGGGGCGGAGATGATTTGGCTATGAACGCCACGGCCCAAATGCCTACGCTGGTGCGACAACGCTGGACGATTATCGGCCAGGTGCAGGGGGTCGGGTTTCGCCCGTTTGTCTATCGCCAGGCCCGCCAGGCCCATCTGACCGGCTTTATCCGCAATGACAGCCTGGGCGCCACCATGGAAGTCCAGGGCACCTTGGAGGACCTTACTCGTTTTGCCCATCGC
>JAKCCC010000260.1 GCA_021838985.1 Planctomycetota bacterium | reverse complement strand
GTCGGATCGACTACCGAGTTGCATGACGCGGTGCCGCTGGAAAACTATCTGGCGCTGCGCCAGGCCGTGCTGGAGTGCCGCTAATACCGATATTTCGCCATAGCGGGCCCAGCGCGGATCGCCGTGGCGACTAAACTCCGCCGACAACCGAAATGTATAGCCCCCGCGTCGCAAAGTCGCCTTTGGTGACCTATGCCGGAGGTAGCGGTCTGCGGCTGAACATACTATCTTAATGACGAACAAAAATCTTCGCATGGCGCAAAGATCTTGAAGGATTGTGATACGGATAAAAAGGTGCCAAGCATGCACGAAAAATATCGATCGTTCATTGATTCCACCGCATTGCTGCGGCGACCGTCAGGCCTTACCTGCTTGCGCCCAGGATGAAGGCTGCTTATTTTTTCGCAGACTTCTGCCGGCCAAGGACGTTTGGCGTGTGTGCATCGATGGACTGGTCATCGCGGCAATGTAGAGCTGACTCCAGCCCGGCCAAGATGCTTTGGGCCGGCTGTTTAACGCCGCGGCGATCAATCGCGATGATATAAGTGCGAAAGCGTTGGGAGATGCGGGCCGACTCACTTCCCGGGAAAGGCTGTGGCGGGCGTTGCGGCATCAGGAGCCGAAATACGTACCGCTGGATTGCAGCGCCAACCGCGGCATGGATGAGCGATGGAGAGCCTATTTTGGACTCGCCCCAGCCGGTGGGGATGGCCTGTTGCGGGCCTTGGGTGTAGATTCCCGCCTGGTGGGCGTGGCCTACAAGGGAAACGCTGGCATCCTGAACCGCCGGAACGCAGCGTAGACTCCATGTGGGGGTCAGGGTCAAAATGGATCGAAAGCCCTTCCGACGGTTACTGGGATTTCTGTGTTTTTCCGTTGGGGGACGCCGACGGCGAAACGATCACAAATTGGCTGCTCTCCGCACCGCGTGATTTCGATTATGCAACGGTATCCGCTGGTTGCCACGCCCACGATGATAAATATCTTAAACCGCGATTTGAATACTGCATGGCGTTCCGCGGATGCATTTACGCAGTTGCTTTGGGCACGCCCGAACCAACCGCCGACGTGGTTCACCAGACCTTGACGAAGATGATGCCGGGTAGCGGCTATTGCTGCGCGCGGCCCCCTCCGTTAAAGGACAACTCCCCCGCTCGAACGGTGTGGCGTTCCATGCAGCGGCCCATGGCTTCGGTAGATAGGGCGAATCGCGAAGCGGAGGCCCAGAAATTAGCACTACAGCGCAAGTTAGTCGCTGACTGCGGTTTAGTTGCTGACCGCTCCCCAGTTCCGCCGCTTCGCTGGGGGCGGCCAGGGATGGCTCAGGCGCCACGCCGGCCTGCGTAACAACGCCGGCGACGCTGCGCAACAGCAATCTGGGATACCCCCACGCCAACACCATCCCGCGGCCGCGCCGGCAAACCGCGTACAACTGGTAAGCACCCGTCGCTTCGATACCGCGCCGAACCGTGCGCCCGGCATAGCGTATCTCCACCCGCTCCAGATTCGAAATTCGTCGCCGGGCCGATCGCCGAAACGGACCCAGGAATGAAATGCGTCGCAGGTAGGTCGGATCAATCTGAATTTCGTTGTGGCTGGATAACAACAGGAACAGCAGTCCCGCCGCCAACGCCACGATCGCCGCGCTGTGAATCAGTAATAGAAACCCGTCGCGCCGCGCCACGGCCATCAGCAGCAGAATGATCGTGACACGAATCAGCAGCCGCCATTTGCCTTGCACCGCGCTCAGCTGTTGCCTGAACTGGCGTCGCGGCAAAATAACACGCTGGCGGCCGTCGTCGCGGATCACCCGCACTTCCCTGGGTGCGGCGGCTGAAGTGTCGGTCGGCATAAGCAGCGTCGGAGGATCGGCGGTTACATTACCATCGCGCCGCCATACCGACAACAATCCCGGGGGCATGCCCAGACGGGCATAGGCCGGCGGTCGATTGAATTATATTTAATAGCAACGCAGGCGCGCAGCCGCACACAGAGGCGTAGCTCCGGTGCGGCCCCGCCCTGATACGCGAGGCCGCCGCGCCGTAGCCGGTCATATCCCGATGGCGGCTGTCCCGGCGCGAGGTCTATTGATTTATTGTTGTAACGTATTTTGGGGCTGGTTAAATCAACCGGCCCCGCGCTGGGATGCCTGGGCTTGCGCCGCCGCAAACCGGACGCCTACCAACCGCCGCCCGGCGTGCCAATACGGACATGCCCCCAACAATCCATCGCTCGCCAGCCGCGGCCAAAACGAGGCCTGGTGCCGCCGGGCCACAGGCGCACCAAAGTAAAAGCAAGAAGTGGAAGGGGAAAAAAAGGAAGCCGCCTCCCCGCTCAGCTTCCTTATATTTTTTTCGCTTTTTCCTTTTGCTTTGTTGATTCGCCATGGCCGCGGCGAAAGGTTCAGGTCAAATCTGATATTCCGGGTTGTCCACGTCGGCCATTTCGGGAATGGCCAGCCATCCCGCCAGTTGTTCCGCGGGCGTGCGCTGCACAAACTGGCGAAATGTTTCATCCTGATCCACGCGGTTGACTTTGTAGATTTCCACAATCTGCCGGATGGCCTTATGCACGTACTCGGCCGGAACTTTGCGCATCGCCACCTGACCAAAGCCCGCATTCTGGCCCAGCCCGCCACCTAGAAAAATCTGGTAAGCCTCCGTGCCGCGCCGGCCGCGGAAATTGCACACCACGCCCATCAGCCCGATGTCGGCGATCTGATATTGGGCGCAACTATTCGGGCACCCGGTCACGCTGACCATGATCGGCGTGTCGATATCCACGGTTTCCTCGAGGTACCTCAGAATCCGGGCGGCCCGTTCTTTTGTCTCCACAATGGCCAGATTGCAGAACTGGGTACCGGTGCAGGACACTAAATTGCTCCTCCACAGTGGAGCGTGCGGCGTTAAGTCGGCCGCATCCAACTGTCGCGACATTTCCGCCACCGCCACGGTCGGAATATTCAGAAAAATCAGATTCTGCTTATTGGACAAAGCCAGGCGAGCCTGACCTTCGGCGGCGAAGCGCCCGGCCAGTTCGGCCGCAGCGCGCAATTGCGGCGCGGTAATACGGCCGCGTTCGATCGGCACGCCGATATAGTGCAAGCCCGGCTGCTTCTGCTCGCCACTGCCCAAATGATCGGTATGCGGGGCATATTCCGGCCCTACGATATTTTCATCGCGTTCCAACCTGAAGCCGATATCGGTTTCCAGCAAGTCGCGGAACTTTTCCCAGCCCCAGTCCGCCACCAGGTATTTCATCCGGGCATGGGTGCGTTTCTCCCGATATCCGTAGTCGCGGAAAATGTGCGCCACACCTCGGCAGACATCGACAACCTGTTCCGGCCGAATAAACACGCGCAGACCCTGCCCAACATACGGCTGGGTGGACAAGCCGCCGCCAACCGTCAGGCCGTAACCGCGTTCCTCCTCGCCAGTTTGCGGGTGGACGCGTTTGACGCCGAAAAGGCCAATGTCGTTGATCTGCGGTTGATGGCAATGCAGATGACAACCGCCCAAACTGGTTTTGAATTTCCGCGGCAGGTTGCTGAATTCCTTGCCGCCGTCAAGGAACATCTGGTTGACCTGCGCTGCCGCCGCCGAAGCATCGATAAGCTCCGCCTTCAGATAACCCGCCAGGGGGCAGCCCACCACATTTCGCGGCGTATCGCCGCAGGCGAACTGGGTCACCAGGCCCACCTTCTGAAGCCGTGGCAGGATTTCCGCGACCGCTTCAATGGTTAGCCAGTGCAACTGAAAATCCTGGCGGGTGGTGATGTCGGCGAAGCCGCAGGCGTACTGCTCCGTGATCTTCGCGATCTCGTCCAGTTGCCGGGCGTTGATGAATCCATTGGGCAGGCGGATGCGCAGCATAAAATGGCATAGATTCGGTTGCTGCTGGTAGACCCCGAACCACCGCAATCGGGCCAGATCGTCTTCGGTGATCTTGGCTTTGCGGGCGGCGCTGCGCACCACTTCGGGAGCGGTGGAATTGGGAATTAGTTGGTGGAATTTCTCCAAATCCGTCGGACGCAAAAGTGTTTCGAGAGGCTCGGTTACCTCCGCCTGCGCGTATTGGAAAATGTCCTCCCAAACATCCAGCCCGTCCTTCGCCAGCTTCAGTTCTTCGGTCTTGTTGAGCTTGCGGATCGGAGCGCGCTTGGCAACCGGGGCGGCCGGGGCAATGGGCGCGGTTTGAACCACCATCAGAAGACTCCTTTAACCACAATCTCCCATTATATAGATAGGAAATTGTAAAGTCAACAGATAAAAGTAAATCGTCCAAAGATACACTGGAACAGAAAATAACTCCTAGTACATTACTAT
>JAKCCC010000259.1 GCA_021838985.1 Planctomycetota bacterium | reverse complement strand
GCCCTGCGACCGGGCGAACCGCACCAGATCGTAAACCGTCAGGAAATAGGCGGCGTAATTCAAATCGCGGATCAATTCCAATTCGTATTCCAGCCGCCGTCGCACGTCCGGGGGTACGCCCCGCGGGTAACGGCTCGCGGCGCCGGCCCAGGTCAGTTCGCTAAGATACCCCAGCATGGTTTTTCCGGGCGGGCAGACCTCGGCGGGATATTCGTATTTGAGTTGATCCAGGGCAAACGTGCTGGCGCGCTCGGCGATTTGGCGGGTCCGCCGGATAGCTTGGGGACAATCGGCGAACAGCCGCTGCATTTCCGCCGGACCTTTGATAAAACGTTCGGCATTGGCGAAAAGGGCGAAACCCGCCTGGGGGCGCGTGCAACCCAAGCGGATGCAGGTTAAGACTTCCTGCAGGGAGCGCCGGTCCGGAAGGTGATAATGCACGTCGTTGGTGGCGACCAGAGGGAGGCTATGACGGTGGGCCAGTTCCGCCAGCCACTGGAAACGCGGGCCATCGTGCGGGCCGTAGCAGCGATTGGCGGCCAGGGAAAGTCGGTCATCGTTGAAGGTGTCTTTAAGCCATGGCACCGCGGCGGCGAAGTTGTCGTCCGGTCGGGGTGGCGCAACGGCAATCGCCAGCAGCCCCGCATTCTGATCTAAAAGTTCCGGCAAGGATAAATGACATTGCCCTTTGACCGCCCGCCGTTTGCCCCGTGTGAGCAATTGACAGAGCCGGCCATAACTTTCCCGTGAAGTGGGATAGACCAGTACGGATGAAAGCGGTGGATCATTGTGGGCCGTATCGGCCGGTAGCGGGCTGGATATCCGCACTTGAGCGGTGGTGGTCATCCGCAGATGACAGCCCACGACCAACGGCAGGCCGACTTCTTTCGCTGCCGTATGCGCCCGCACCACGCCGGCCAAACTGTTGATATCCGTAATGGCGATGGCGCAACAGCCTGTAGCGGCAGCGCGATAAACCAGCTCTTCCGGATGGCTGGCGCCGCGCAAGAAAGAAAAGTTGCTGGTCACCTGCAGTTCGGCGTAATCACCCGGTACGCGGGGGCGTGCGGGAAGGTCCCAATGTGGTTTATGGCGAAGGGGTGGTTGTTCCGGCATGTTGTTCCCTCCAAACCCAACCGGCACATTAAATGTGCCAGTTGGCGGCGGCTATTGTTATGCCCTACAGTTCCGGTAGGAGCACTGGTTCTCCTTGGACCGGCGGCCCAATCACGCCCACAGACCGTGAACAAACCACTGTCCGGTTTCCAGGTGGCGAAAAACCCAAAACCAGCGGCCATCGGTCAGTTGTACTTTGAAATAATCGCGGGTCTGTTCGCCGCCGATGGCGCTGCGAATCACAATGCGTTCCGGACCAGTACCGGCCCGGACCGCATAGGACTGGCCTCGCCAGTGCAATTGGCCCGGGGGGTGATCCGGTTGAAGGGCCGTACCCGCCGCCGGTTCCGGCTGGTCCAATAGCCGGGAGGGCCGGTCCAGCGTCGGTACGCCGGGATTAAGCCAAGCCTCAGCGGGGTCTGGGACCACGCAAGAAGCTTGGCTTACCGGGGCCAGCCGACAGGCCTGTTCCGGAACATACGATGCCATTGGCGCCGGCGCTAAGACGTGTTGCGGCCCAAAGCGATTAACGAGCGTATCAAGCAATTCCTGCAGGGCCTGGGTTGCTCCAATTTCACGGTCGGTTCGCCATAGGGCGTTGGGCCGATGCGGAATTGGTTCCACCGAGACCGCGGTCAGCGTGATCACCTCCACCCCGTGGCCCAGGTGCAAGTTTTCAGCACGGGGTCGCAGCATGGCCCATAAATGCCTGGCCTTGTCGCAAGGTTGCCCCAGCCCTATTTTTTGCGTTATAGGCGGATCCAAGCCACGCTCCAGTTTGATTTCCAATTCACGTACGCCACGGTGGCGTTCATATAACAAATTGGCCAGTTGCCGCAGCAACTGTTCCATCGCCAGCAACACCGTTTCCAATTGCGTGGTGGGTCCATCGAAGGTCTGCCGCACACGGATAGGTTCAGGCGGACGCCGCAGCGCGATCGGTTCAGCGATGTAACCGCAAGCCTGATCCCAACGTCGCAGTACCTCCTGACCGTAACGGGCCGGCAAACTGGCGCGGGGCAGACCTAGCAAATGCTCAATCCGCTCAATGCCGACGGCGGCCAGATCCAGACAGGTTTGGTGGTTTAGCCGCAGGGCGGCCGTAGGCAAAGGACGCAGGGCGTTTTCCAACTCGCTTTGTTCCTGGCGCGGAGCGCAGCTTCCGACCGGCCACAGTGGCAGGCACGGTCCCCGTGCCATGGCGTCTTCAATTGGAGCGACCGCACGGGGAGTTCGTCCGCTACTTCTGTAGGCCGGGACTGTGAATTTTCCCGGTGACAACTTGGGGCTGGTAATCATGGAAACATCACCCCGCCCATAGCGGGCTAACGCCCAGGCGGCGCCTATTGTGGGGGCAAGAGCGGCCCGGATGGAAAATCCCAGCCGCCGCAAACGGGTGGTAAGATTCATCAGCAGCGGGTACGGACCGCCCCAGAGATGGTCCGCGCCGGTCACGTCCAATAACAAACCATCCGGAGTTGGCAGAAATTCGGCATCGACACCCCGCGGGGTGGGATCAACCGTTACTTTGGGTGAAAAACGCACCATCCAATCGGCCAAAAGCTCCAAGGCCCGCTGGCTGAAGGCGGGATCAAACGTGCGTATGGCGGCGGCGGGGCAAAACGCCCGGGCTTCGGTAAGGCTCATGCCCCGTGTCACCCCGGCTTGGCGGGCGGCCGGACAACAGCGCGCCACGTACTGATGCAGCGCCACTTCAATGGACAAAATAAGCGGCGGTTGACGCAAGCGGCGTTCAGGCCACTTGGGCCACGGAAGGCGGTCGCACGACCGCGGCGGCGCCAGCTCTGACCGCCGGCGCGTCAGCTCTATCTCCCATTGCGGAAAATACACTCCAAGTACTTCGGTCATAGAAGGCCTCATCATGCCAGGACACAATCCAGCGTTTCGGCGCGCCGGATGCCGCATCGCCATGGCGATAAAATCCCTTGTCGGCGGCGAGCGTGATTTCCCATTCCGGATGACCAGTATTGGACACCAGTGGCTGCACCTGCCAACGCGTGGCCGCCCAGGAATGAACGTCCCATGGCCCCGCGGGACGGGCCAGCAAAAGGACCGCCCGCTGGGCTTCCACCGCCAATTGCAAACGGCGTCCCACCACCGGCGGAAGATGATCGCCCGCCGCGGCAATTATGACCCCCACCGCCGGGCAACGGGCCGCTTCGGCAATGCTTGCGACCCATTGCGCGGCGGACACGGGATTAAGATAAAGGCTTGGAATGATACGAGGTCGCGTAAGGTGGCGAAGAAATTCCCAGGTCGGCCAACAACACCGGCCCACCCACACGGCGCAACGATCCGCGGCCAGTTCGGCGGTAAGGGCCGCGAGCAAGGTCAGTGGGGGATACCAAGGCTTCGCCAGCGCCAGGGGATTGTAAAATTCATGGATGCCGTGGGCCGACAGCCGGGAAGTTAAAGCCGCCAGACCCCGGTCGGCAGTGGTAACCAGGCTTGGCGTGTCAATTTGATCGCCTCGGCGCAAGTCCCAACGGCGGATCAGATCTTCCAGAACTGATTCCATAGCGGGTCTCCTTCATATGTTAGGTGTATGTTAGGATATGCGGGTGGATGTGCGATGTCAAGCGGATAAGGGTGAAGGTTTGCGGTTACAATGAAATCACCATGGTTCAAGCGGAGGATGGCGAATGTGTGGTCGCTACAGCCTTACCAATCCGGCGAAAATAAAGGATATATGCCCCTGGTTGGAATTTATTCCGCAGACCTCCGCCCGCTTGAATATTGCGCCGAGCGAAATGGTATTGATGGTGCCGTCCGACGATGCCACTCGGGTGGTGTTCGCCCAATGGGGACTGACCGTGGACTGGCAGGATCAACGCTGTGGTGAGGCCGTCACCAGCCGACGGCCGACGCGGTTGATCAACGCCCGTGCCGAAACCGTTCTGCAAAAGCCCACCTTCGCGGGGCTGTTTCGTGGGCAGCGATGCCTGATTCCTGCCGACGGTTTCTACGAATGGCCGCATCCGCCGGTACCTGCTTACGGCGCCAAGAAACCCGCTCCGATATTATTTGCCCGCCCGGATCGCCGCCCGTTCTGTTTCGCCGGATTATTCGGCGGTGACCCTGGCGACAAAACCCAACCAGCGCAGTGCGTAATCCTTACGACGGCCGCGGGAAAGCTGGTTCGTAGTGTCCATGATCGGATGCCGGTGATCGTGCCCGACGATAAGTTACAATTTTAT
>JAKCCC010000258.1 GCA_021838985.1 Planctomycetota bacterium | reverse complement strand
GGACGATGCCCCAGCCGTAATTATCGGGGCGTTAGGGGTGGCAAAACGCGTTGCGACGAGCAACGGCGCACGGGGCGGTGTTTTCGGCTTTCGGAGTCGAACACGTATGAGACTTTCTTTCGGTAGGTGCAAGGGGCCGAGGGATGCGCGCCTGCCGGGGTTTGGGTGGCGACGCGAAGGGGTGGGGGGGCGAATACTCGGTTCCTTGCTGCTGGCAGTGCTGGGAATATTCCTGGCTGGGGCATCGCGCCAATGCCAGGCGGGCATACAGGGGTTTGCGGAGTTCGCTCCGATTAACGCCAGTCGGCTTGGCCCAGGTTGGCGCCATGACAAAACAATTTTGGTTCTGACCAACGGCAGGCCCAATGAGGCAACCAGCGTTTTCTTTCCCACGCGGCAGTATGTCCAAGCTTTCAGGGCGAAGTTTACCTACGAAGCAAAAACTGCGCCTGGTGGCGGCGGCGATGGGATGGCGTTCGTTCTGCAAACGGATCCGCGCGGCGTCAAGGCCCTTGGCGCTGGTGGCAGCGCCTTGGGCTACGGGGGAAGTAACAGCGTCGCCATTAACGGCAGCTCCGCGGTCGAAATGAACATTTATTCTGGCACGGGTCAGGGCGTTGGGCTGTTGGGCGAAAATGGCGCAACGGGGGCCTATACGCCTACCGCCCCGGTGAACCTGGCCAGCGGGCATCCGATTCGCGTCAAGATCGCTTTTAACGGTGTACTGCTGCGTGTGGCGCTTAAGGATATGGTTTCCGGTCGGACTTTCCACATGGCGGCGCCATTTTCCCCACTGGCGGCGCGGGCGTGGATAGGTTTCACTGGTGGCAGCGGCGCTGCGACCGCAGTGCAGACCGTTTCCAATTTTTCCTTCGCGGCGGCCCATCCTGTGGGCCGCGGCCATCTGCCATTGGGTCGGCTGTATAAGATGCTGAACCTGCGTGTTCCGGCTCGACCATTTGGCGCCCATCCGCGACCGGTGGATTACGTGAACCCCTTCGTCGGAACCGCCGCCGGCGGCGAGCTGTTTCCCGGCGCCGTCGTCCCCTTCGGTATGGTGCAGCTTAGCCCGGACACGCGTCCGCAATCCATGGGCTACTACTACCGGGACCCCGCCATCCAGGGGTTCAGCATGGTGCACATGTCCGGCGTGGGGATGAACGATGGCGGTGACGTATTTTTCATGCCGTCGACCGGCCGGATTCAAACCCGCGTGGCGAAATACGAATCTCCGTACCATCACGCCAATGAAACCGCGTCTCCCGGCTACTACCAGGTGTGGCTGGAAAAGCCCGCGGTGAATGTGCAACTGACCGCCACAGCGCATTGTGATATGGCTCGACTGACGTTCCCAGCGGGAAAGCGCGCGAATTTGCTGGTGCCTATCAGCCACACGCTTACCACCACCTATGGAGCGCGCCTACATATTCTGGGACGGAGGCAAATCGATGGTGAAGTCACCAGCCGGTGTCTCGGCAGCGGCAGCCCCACGTTTCGCGTGTACTTCGTGATGCGGCTAAGCCAACCGTTCAGTAGCTACGGAATATGGACGGACCACCGGGTGGCTCGGGACCAGCGGCTTGCCAAGCAGTCCACTCGCCGAGCTCCGCCGATCGGAGCGTTTGTCAGTTGGCCGGCCAGTCCAGAAAGACGGGTTATCACCGTGCGCATTGGGTTGTCCTATGTTGACCTTGCGGGGGCCCAAAATAATCTGGCGGTGGAAATGGGCGGGCAACGCTTTAGCGCGATCCGGCGATCTGCCAGCCGGGCGTGGAACAGAGTGTTGAGCCGGATCACGATTACGGGTGGCACGCCGTGGCGCCGAATGAAGTTTTATACGGCGCTGTACCACGCCATGCTGATGCCAAGCATCTTCTCCGATGCAGATGGGCGCTACCTCGGCTTCGATGGAAAGATTCACCGCCTGGCGCGGGATCACGTCCAGTATGCCGACTATTCCGGCTGGGACATTTACCGTGACGAGGCGCCACTGCTGGCCCTGCTACAGCCGCGCCGGATGGCGCAGATGTGCCAGTCTTTGGTTCGGGACGCCCGGCAGGGTGGCTGGATGCCGCGCTGGCCGGAGGCCAACCATTATACAAATATCATGTGCGGCAGCCCCTTGACCAGCTTTATTGCCACCGCGTGGGAATATGGTCTGCACAATTTCGACCTACGGGCAGCCTACCGGGCTATGCGGAAAGATGCCACCCAGGCCCCACCCGCCGGGAAGCCTTACAGTGGTGAATCCGGCATCACGCTCATGAATAAGCTGCATTACCTTCCCGCAGATCAGGGGATCGGCGGATCGGTCTCCAAAACCCTCGAGGATTGCTACGCCTACTCGGCGCTAGCCCGGGTGGCCCGGGCCCTGGGAAAATCTTCCGACGTCGCCCGGTTCAAACGTCGGGCCATGTTTTGGAAAAATCTGTTTGATCCGCAGACGGGTTTCCTGCGCCCCCGCCTTATTAATGGGACGTGGCTGGCGCCTTTTAATCCCACCGCTGTGCCGTTCGTTCCCGCCAGCCATTTCTACGTGGAGGGTTCCGGTTGGGAATACCTGTTTTACGTCCCGCAGAACCAGGCGGAGCTTATTAAGCTGGTTGGGCCAAGACGATTCAACCGGAGACTTGATCACTTTTTCCGATATATCAACCTGCTCTGGAGCGGTCCTTATTACAATGCGTACAACGAACCGGATCTGGAGGTTCCGTTCCTGTACGACTATTCCGGAGAACCGTGGAAGACCCAAGTCCTGGTGCGCCGGTTGATCCGCAACCTCTACAGCGCCACGCCTACGGGCATACCGGGCAATGATGATTGCGGGGCCATGTCGTCGTGGCTGGTCTTCGCCATGATGGGCTTTTATCCCGTAGACCCTGCCCGCCCGGCGTTCGAGCTATGCGCACCGGTGTTCCCTAAAGTCACGATCCATCTATCGCCGCCGTACCCGGGGCATGGCTTTACCATTGTAGCGCTGCGCGCCAGCCGGAAAAATGCGTACATTCGGTCCGTACGCATCAACGGTCGGTCCTGGCGATGCTGTTGGTTCAGCCAGAAAGTCGCCGCCCGTGGAGGAACGTTGAGCGTCGCATTGCGCTCCCGGCCGGATAAAACATGGGCGGCAGCGGTAGCCGACCGTCCCCCATCCATGGCCGTCTCGAGCCATTCCAACACCATGAACCAGGCGGTTTCCGCGGCGCAGGGCGTGCTGTATCACGACGATTTTAACCGGCACGGTGATCTGGATGGTTCAGTGGCTGCGCCGACCGACGCAAAACATGCCCGCTGGAGAGCACCTCGTGGTGAATTTGTAACCTCTCCGAACCATGGAGGCGAACTCATAGTGTCCGCCTCGCCGGGCGCGGGCGTCCCGAGCAATGGCAGCGCATATCTTCCCGTCGAACTCAAGGCGGACCGCACCTATACGCTAAGCGCAACTCTCTGCCCGGATCAATCGCGTAACTGGTTGGCGTTGGGTTTCGGCGGCCAATCGACCAGTAATGCCAACAACGCCAAGTCCCAGGTGTGGCTGCTGTATGCAAGTAACTCCTTGCAAACGTTTTTCGGGGGCGGCACCAACCATGGGCAGGGCTACACCCCGCCCACCGGCGACAAGCCCGACGCGGTGACGATCACCATCAACACCGAAGACAGGCGGGTCCGATTTTCAGATCGCCTCGGCATAATCGCTCCTGCTAGGATTGGCAATTTGACTCCGGCAGAGTTAAAGGCTATTTCCGCCGCATTTATCGGGCAGAATACCGGAGGGGGAAGTTTTCGCAACGTCGTCCTCAAGTGGCGGCGCAACCCTCCTCGTCACGCCGCCCGTGGCCATGTTTTTCTCGAGCCGCGCGGAGCGTGGGTATCGGCCAGGTCCCAGCCGACGGTGTTTCGCGTCTCACCTCCGACGCCCGATCCCACCTATGGACTGGCGCGCCCGGCTTTGACCGCGGCGGGGCGGTATATGCCTCCACCTTCGTGGATCTGGGCGGATGAAGTTCGTGATAACCAGTCCGTTTATCTGCGGCGTGAGTTTAGGCTCGTGCGGGTTTTGCCGCATAGTCGGCTGTATATCGCGGCCGACAACCGCTTCAAGCTGTTTATTAATGGCCGCTTTATGGCGGCAACCGACGGCGGCGAGTCGCCGCACTGGGCCCATCCGCGAAAACTGAAAATCAATGGGTATCTTCACCCGGGGGTCAATGTCATCGCGGTGCGGGCCAGAAATCTATCGGGGCCGGCAGGAGTTATCGTTTGGATGTTGGCCGGCGGTAAAACTATTCTGGTGAGCAATGGAAAATGGCGGGCCAACGAGCAGCCGCCCCATGGCGCCAGTTGGCGGAC
>JAKCCC010000257.1 GCA_021838985.1 Planctomycetota bacterium | reverse complement strand
GTCGCCCCGGCGCCCTTCGGGGGATCGAGGAATCGCCTCGGGAGACCTTGCCGAGGGTGGATTCTCCGCAGGAAACCGGATCGTGATACGGAGGAACATATTTGACAGCCGCGTGGATCGCAATCCCGCGGCCGTCGTGGATCGCAATCCCGCGGCCGTCGTGGATCGCAATCCCGCGGCCGTCGTGGCTACGCCCGTTACACGGCCGCGGGAGATTTTATGGATTTCTTAAGTGTGACCGAGTGTTTGAAGTAGAATATTTCGGACTCTTTATTTCTCCGTGCCACAAACCGTCCAAATTCTCGCACGGCGCGCAAATTTTCAGGCTGGCGGATCGCCCCCGCCGCCCCCCTGTTTTCGTCTGTTCCGCGGTTGGGTTCGTCCGGAACATCTGCGCGAATCTGCGTAATCTGTGGATGGCTTTGGTTGCGGCCCACGGGCCGCTTTGTGGCTGTGCGGTGCAAAATACGCTCTAGCAGGCGAGCGGCTCGGTTTATCCCGGCGGCCGCTGCACGCCGGCGCCGGCGGCGGCTTCGGTGAGAAAAAGCGAAGCCTTGCGGCCGCAGCGGCGCGGATATTCGGACTGAACGGCCGCAGCCAGCTGTGGCCCCGCCTCCCGCCGCATCAGGGCCACGATGCAACCGCCAAAACCGCCGCCAGTCATGCGAGCGCCATACACACCCGGCACCGACCGGGCGATTTCCACGAGCGCGTCCAGTTCGGGGCAGCTTACCTCGTAATCATCGCGCAGACTTTGATGGGACTGATACATCAACTCTCCGCAGGATCGCCAATCCTGCCGTTCCAGCGCCGCCGCGAAATCCAGCGTTCGCTGATTTTCACCGACCACATGTCCGGCCCGACGTAATACCACCTTATCGCGTCCCAGTTCCCCTGAACGCCCTTGGGCCAGCATCTTCCCGGACACCTCGCGCAGGCTGTTTATTTGAGGAAAATCGGCACGGAGGCTATCGACCGCCTGGCGGCACTGCGCCCGGCGCAGCGCGTATTGACCCTGGGCCAGGTTATGGTGGACCTGGCTGTTGATCACCATAATCCCGATGTCCGGATTCCGCAGGGGGACCTGTCGATACGAAAGGTCGCGGCAATCCAGCAACATGGCCCGGCCCGCTTCCGCCAGCACGCTGATGAACTGATCCATAATGCCGCAGGGGGCGCCGGCGTATTCATTTTCCGCCCATCGGCACGCCTGGGCCAGTTGCACCGGTGGCAGGGTTTGCCCATTGGCCGCCAGCAGAGCCAGGGCGAAGGCCACTTCGAACGAGGCGCTGGAAGACAAACCGCCGCCCAGAGGGACATCCGAGGCCACCAGCGCGTCGACACCGTGCCTGACCAACCCCGCCGCACGCAGTGCTTCGGCGACGCCACGGGCATAAAGCGACCAGCCAGGCGCTCCCTTGGCCACCGGCTGTTCCAAGCTAAATTCGGCCAGTTCTTCGCGGGCCAGACTGTACAGGCGGACGCTGGCAGCGAGGCGCCGCCGCGCCACAATGGTGCTGTGACGCTCAATGGCGATGGGAAGGACGAAGCCATCGTTATAGTCCGTATGTTCACCGATGAGATTCACCCTACCCGGAGCGCGGGTTTGCAGCAGGTCCCGCGGCGCCACGGCGCCGAAGTGTTGTTGAAACTCGCTTAAAAAAGCGGTGCTAACCAAGCCATCCCCCAAGCTTGCCCTAACCCCAGGCATTCGGTCGTCGCTTCTCTTGCGGATACTCCGGCCGCCACCGTTCACCGGGTCTCCGCCGGCGAGTCCCCGCCGGTGACGTGAAGCCCGGTGCTTTGGATTCAGCGGTTAGCCTGCGGCTCGTTCTCCCACCCCAAATTCGCCAGTTGACGAAGCCTTGGCCCCGGACCTGTACCTGCGCTGTTGGCGGCCAATCAGGCCGTCGCGGACCCTTTTAGCCTCACCTAGAAAGTTTTCCAGCGCCGCTTGATCGCCGCGCCGAATGACACCGTGCAGCCACTGCAGACGCCGCACCAGCGCTTCCAGTTGCCGGTTCACGGCCATTGGATTCGTCAGAAAAATATCAGACCATAGCCCCGGATCGCCCGAAGCAATCCGCGTGCTGTCCAGAAATCCGCCGGCCACGGCCGTGAAGGCCTCCGGGGTTTGGCCGGCGGTCAACATCAGCGCCGCCGCGGTGGCGTGGGGCAGATGGCTGATTGCGGCTACCCACCGATCATGGGTGTCGGCGTCGAGGCAGCGCGTTTTCATACCCACCGCGCGCCAGAGCGCCTCGATCCGGCGTGTGGCGGACCCGATGCGACGCCTGGAGGCGCCGTGCGGTGCACGCGGCGGGCAAATCAAACACAGTGCATCTTCAAATAAATCGGCGCGCGCAAACTCCGGGCCGCGCTTTTCCGAACCAGCCATGGGATGAGCGCCGATGAAATCAACGTGGGCGGGAAGCAGCTGGGCCGCCCAGCGCAGCACCTGCGCCTTGGTGGAACCGACATCGCTGACCAGGGCGCCGCTCGGCAGCGCCGCCGCAATCTTTTCCAAGATGCCGGGAAACTGGCCCAGGCGGCTCGCCAGGATTACCAGGTCGCTGTCGCGCACGGCCACGGCGGCATCGGTCAGCCCCAGGTCAATGGCGCCGTGGCGGCGGGCCGTGGCCAGGGAAGAGGAATTTTTCCGCCCCACTCCCATGATTTTCCCAACCAAACCGCGTTCTTTGAGCGCCAGGCCCAGCGATGCGCCCAGCAGGCCAACTCCAATAATAGTGACGCTGTCAAATTGCCTGCCCATGGGACAAAAGTGTATACGAGCCTCGCGCCGAAAGCCATAACGGGACGCCGCTTCCACCAGGGTTGCCATGAAATTTCACCACGTCCACCTGGTGCGCTTTGCAAAAATTCGTTGCATTTTTTCAGACCGGTGTTTAGCATGATCGGGCGATGAGGCGCACGGTGCACAACGGAAAACGTCAGCGGCGGCAGGGTAAGCCATGTACTGGATCAGCAAGACCATTCATCGTACCGGCCGCACCTGGCGGCGCCTTCTACTATTCCTGGCGGTGGTGGGGCCCGGGATTATCGTTATGGTCGCGGATAACGATGCCGGCGGCATCTCCACGTACGCCACCACGGGCGCGACCACCGGCTTTAATATGCTGTGGGCCTTTATCATCCTCGTGCCCATGGCGTACTACGTGCAGGAAATGACGGTCCGGCTGGGCGCGGTGACCAAACGCGGGCATGCCGAAGCCATTTTTGACGGCTTCGGTCCCGTGTGGGGTTGGTTCTCCATTTTTGATCTGATTTTGGTCAACTGGCTGACCCTGGTCACCGAGTATATTGGCATGACTCAGGCCATGCGTATCTTTGGCATACCACCCTGGATAACTTTTCTGGGGGTGACCGCCTTGCTGACGGCCGTGGTCATTACGGGCAAGTATTGGACCTTTGAGAAGCTTACCCTGGTTTTCTGTATTCTGAATTTTCTCTATATTCCCGTGGCCTTTTGGGCGATGCGCACCGGTAACGTGCCCGGCGGCTGGGCCACGGTGATGAGGGGGTTTTATGCGCCGCAACTCATCGGCATTCTGCCGGGAACGGCCATGGTCACGCTGATCATGGCCAATATTGGCACCACCATTACTCCCTGGCAGGTATTTTTTCAACAATCCGCCGTCGTCGACAAGGGCATGGGCATACACGACGTGAAACTGGGAAAAGTGGACACGTTCCTGGGTTCCTTGCTGACCAATGTGGCGGCCGTCTTTATTATCGTGGTCACGGCCAGTCTGTTTTTTTATCATCCCCATCATCGTATTTCGGTTCTATCCGCGCAGCAGGCCGCCCTGGCCATGCCCCGGGCGATGCCCCCCCACTCCGCGTTGGGGCTATGGGCCAAGGTATTTTTTGCCGTGGGTCTGTTCGACGCCGGTTTCCTGGGCGCCTTATGCATTTCCCTGGCCTCGAGCTGGGCCGTGGGCGAGGTGTTTGGCTGGGCGCATTCCTTAAACAAATCCGTGCGCGATGCGCCCTGGTTTTACCTGTTCTACGTGCTGCTTTTGGCGAGCGCCGGGGCCGTGACCTTGTACACCACCGAGCAAGTGCAGAACGCCATTACCATTTTTGTGCAAGTGGTGGCGGTAACGTTGTTGCCGGCCACACTGTTCTTTCTGATTTTGTTGCTCAATGAACGGCAGGTGATGGGAGAATATGTCAATACCCGCTGGCAGAATATCGCCAACTGGTCTATCGCCATCTTTGTGGTGACGGCCTCCACCACGTACGGAGTGACGCAAATTTTCCCCCATCTTTTCGAGACCCCGTGGTGGCGGCAGATTGGGGCTTGGCTTCAAGTGGGAGGAGTTCGG
>JAKCCC010000256.1 GCA_021838985.1 Planctomycetota bacterium | reverse complement strand
CAGCTTTAAAGCGCCACTGGTCCGCGGCAACTTAAACGGCAGCGGTCGGGAGGCCAGAAAGATTTCTTCCTGGCGTTTGGCCAGGCTGATCACCAGCGGCGGCCGCACCGGCATTGGCGAAAAAGCTTCCAGCGCCGCCCGCAGCTGGCCACGTCCACCGTCAATCAGGATCAAGTCGGGATAAAGGCTCTGACCCGCCGCGGCTTCCCGATACCGCCGCGCGATGACTTCCTGGATGCAGCGATAATCATCGATGCCGCTGACGCCGCGAATACGAAACCGCCGGTACCCGTTTTTAAACGGCCGCCCATCAATAAAGCATACCAGCGCCCCAACGGTGGCCTCGCCTTGCAAATGGGCAATATCAATCGCTTCGATGCAGCGCACCGGCTCCTCAAGCCCCAGGATCTCCTGCAACTGCTTTAACCCCGTCTGATGATCCCGGAAGAAGATTTCCGGCTGCCACGCCTGCCGCGGGCGGCCGCGCAAAGACAGCGCCTGCAACGCCCGGATCTGGTCGCGCCGCACCGCCGCCTGCTCGAAATCCTGCGCCGCCGACGCCGCCTCCATCTGGGCCGTCATCTGCCGCAGCGCCCGGCCCTGGCGGTTGTCCAGAAATGTTTTAAACTCTTCCAGGTCTTGCCGATACGCTTCCCGGCTGATTTTATCCGCGCACGGGGCGCTGCATTGCTGGATCGCGTACAGCAAACAAGGACGAAAGAAGCGGTTCTTCGGATCATCCGCCCGAATGTCCAGATGGCAGGTGCGGAATTTAAAAGCCCGCTGCAAATAGAGCAGCGCTTCGCGCAAGGCATGTACGCTGGTAAACGGGCCGTATAATTTTGTCCCGGTGCTCCGCGGTGTGCGGGTAAGGTAAACGCCGGGGAAGTCCTCGCGGGTGGTAATCTCCAAATACGGATAGCTTTTCCCATCGGTCAGCAGCGCATTGAACCGCGGCTTAAGGTCTTTGATGAGGCGATTTTCCATCAGCAGCGCTTCGACTTCGGAATCCGTTTCCAAGGTGTCGAAATCGCACACGTAATCAAGCAACCGCCGCTTTTTTCCACCGAGGTCAACGGACGGTACGAAATAGCCCCCCACCCGTTGATGCAGATCGCGGGATTTTCCCACATAAAGCACGACGCCACGACGGTCCTTGAGCAGGTACACGCCCGGCGCCGCGGGTAAGGCCCGGGCTTTTTCATGCAGTCGCGCCAGGCGCTGGGCCTGGGGTTCTTCCGGCAGGACGGGCGGCGTTTCACCACCCGGTATTTCGGGCAATTCTGTCTGCAGGGGCGCCGGCGAATCGGAAGTTTTCTCCATATTGGTATTATATAATGACGCCCAGGGGAGCCGGATATGCCGTTGGATTCACCACGCACTTCGCCGCCGGTTGATACCGTGGTCTACCAAGGCCAGCGTATTGATCTGCTGCTGCGCCGCGTCCCAACCGCCTCCGGCCGGGAAATCACGCGGGAGGTCGTGCGCCACCCCGGCGCGGTGATCGTGCTGCCGGTCTTACGGGATGGGCGGATCGTGATGATCCGCAATCTTCGCCATACGGTGGGCGAAGAACTTTGGGAGCTGCCGGCGGGAACTCTGGAGCCACCCGAGGATCCCGCCAGGCGCGCCCGCTGCGAATTAGAGGAGGAAACCGGCTACCGCGCCGCGCAGATCATTCCCTTTGGCTGGTTTTACACCTCGCCGGGAATTTTGACGGAAAAGATGTACGGCTTCATCGCGGCGGGCCTGGAACCTGGCCCCCAAGCCCTGGAGGAAAACGAAACGATTACCGTGACCGCGCTAAGTCCCCGACAAGCGCGGGAAATGATTCTGGACAACCGCATCGTGGACGCTAAAACCATTGCGGTATTGCTAAAATATATGGCGAGTTCGACTGGCTTGGTGTGATGATGAGCTGGCGCGATCGTGATTATAGCCGCGGCAATACCTCCATGGGTTCCTTTCCGGACAGCCCGTGGGCTCTGCTGAACTGGTCGTTGCCGGTGGGACGGATTTTCGGCGTGCGGCTGCGGCTGCATTTCTGGCTGCTGCTCTGGTTTGTCTTGGATCTTCTATTCGCGGTGCGCTCGGGTCTATGGCGGGACGCCGGCTGGATGATCGTGGCCACCCTGGCCGCCTTATTGCTCCACGAATGGGGGCACCATGTCGCGGCGCAACTGGTCGGCGGACGGCACGATGATTTTCTTCTGTGGCCGTTCGGGAATATGATTCCACCCACCCACCCACCGGAACCCTGGCCCACTTTCCTCGCCCAAGTCGGCGGCATGGCCGCCAACCTCGCCGCCGCGGCGCCGGCCCTGCTGTGGCTCTATTGGCAATGGCGGGTGCTGCCACTGTTATTTTTCAATCCTCTGCTGGCGCTGTCGCCGACGGCGTTTCCCCCCGCCGGTCTGGGCATGCTGGGAAATCTAATCTACTGGTTTTACTGGGCCAATCTGATGCTTTTCCTGGTCAACTTGCTGCCCTACTACTGGTTCGACGGCGCGTACCTGCTGCAAGCGCTGCTCTGGCCCAGCTTTGGCGCTTACCGCGCCATTGACATCACTTGCATCGTGGGTATGGTGCTGGCGGTGCCCGGCGCCTTACTGACCCTGTACGCGGGCCAGCTGCTGATGCTGCTCATGTGGGTGCTGCTTTTTTACAGCTCTTTCCAGCGACGACGGCAACTGCAGGCCCAAGGGCCGGAGGTGTTAGAGCAGTTTTTATCCATTGATACCTCTTTACGCGATCTGCCCATATCCAAACGCCGCAAACTAGCCCGGCGGCGCCTGCGCTGGACCAGCCGCCACGAACGCCAGGAACGCAAAGATCAGCAACGCCTCGACCAGATCCTCGCCAAGGTCCACGCGCAAGGCCTGCACCGCCTTTCCTGGCGCGAAAAACGCTTCTTACGCCGCGCCACCGCCCGCCAGCGCGAACGCGACCTGGTTTCCCGGCGCTAAGGCGTTTGGCGCCGCTGGGGCAGGCCACCGGAACAGCCGCCGGTCACAGCCCGCAGTCCCGGCGTGCCCGGTACAGGACCGGGTGCTGCGGCCGCCCCTGAATCTCCTGGCTGCCGTGTACGGGCCTGGGGTGACCTCCGGGCTATGAAAACCAGCTGGGGCTCGCCCGCATCGGAGCAAAACTCTTTCGCTGGAAACGGCGCCGGCGCGCGTTTACTTCCGGAAAAAAGTTTTTTGCCGCGCTACGACTTTACTTAAGCGATTGTGTACATACAGCGCTTCGAGAATGAATTCTCCCGCACTGACCACGGCCGCCGGATCGTCCGCGGACAATCCCAGCTTTGCTGCGAGTTTACCTGCCGCGGCTTGGAGTCCTTTCAGATGTTGATAATTCGCCGCAAGCGTGGGCGTGGGCACATCATCACCGACCTGCAACGTCAGCCCGCCCTGGAACTGCTGGATGATTTCCTCATACGTATCCACCTGGGCGTACCGGCCGAACACCAGTTTGACCGCCTCGCCCAGCAGTGCGACAATCAGCTTGTCCTCCGCGGCTTCCCCCTCCGCCAGCATCAGTTCGATTTTACCCCGACAGCCAGCCGGAAGGAAGGCCAGATCGTCCATCCGCGCCACCACCGGATTTTCCCCATGCACGATGCCCCGGCGTTCCGCGCTGCTGACCAGATTTTCCACGTTGGCCAACGAGCACCGCACGCTCACGCCGCTGGCCGGATTGACATGCGGACTGGCCCGCGCCAGGCGCACGAATTCCTCCACAATTTCGTGCAAAAATTTCGGGACCTGCACCCGCACTTCGCCGTCCCGCTGCAACCAGGCGTTCTGCCGGGTAATCTCCATCGCTTCTTCCAGCGTGCGGGGATAATGCGTGCGAATCACGCTGCCGATCCGGTCTTTCAATGGAGTGACAATGCGGCCACGGTTGGTGTAATCCTCCGGATTGGCCGAAAATACCAGGCACAAATCCAGGTCCAGGCGGACGGGATAGCCGCGTATCTGCACGTCGCGCTCTTCGAGAACATTAAACAGCCCCACCTGAATTTTGGGGGCCAAATCGGGCAGTTCATTAATGGCGAAGATGCCGCGATTGGTGCGCGGAATCAGGCCGAAATGCATCGTGGATTCATCGGATAGATAGCGCCCCTGCGCATGCCGCACCAGATCGATTTCCCCGATCAAGTCGGCGATGGTCACATCGGGCGTGGCCAGCTTTTCGTGATACCGTTGGCTCCGGTGCAGCCATTCGACCACGGCATCGTCGCCTTGCTCCGCGATAATGCGCTTTCCCGCCGGCAGACGGGGCGCCAGCGGGTCATCGGGAATTTCACAGGCCCCCAGGACCGGCGTCCATTCATCAAGCAGTTGCGGCAGCAGCCGCAGAA
>JAKCCC010000255.1 GCA_021838985.1 Planctomycetota bacterium | reverse complement strand
ATAGGCTTTTACGTAGGCCGCCTGATCCGGCAAGGCTTGATATGAGCCGTAGGGGTTCGGCTGCGGCGGTGCCGTATAGCCGGTTGGCCCGGCCGCGCCTGACGGGGCGGCGTAAGACGGCTGCGCGTAACCCTGCTGCGGCGGCATCGGTTTCTCATAAGGTTGCGGTTGGTACGCCGTCTGAAGTGATGGCGGCGGAACCGCCACATTCTGTATCGGCTGGGCGCAGCCAGCGAGAACCGACAACCCCATTGCCACGACAAGATAAGCTGGACTTTTCATCCGTTGCTCCTTTTCTGGGTCCTCGTTAGACACGCTATCACCCGTTTAATATACAACCGCGTCCAACATATACAACCACATCCACGGCAAAAAGTTACACCCCCACGTTCCGGGGCTATGGGGTGTGGCCGGATTTTTCGCAAATATAACCTGACTTCCCCCTCGGCTGAGCAAAAATCTTGAGTCACCGGCCTTCGGCGAGACGGTAATTGCTACATTCCACTCGGCGCCCAGGCTCTCGGCATCCCATAATTTCTTGACGGTAGTGGACCAGCGCGGAATTTTCCTGAGGGAAACGACGTTGTTCGCCAACGCGCCGCAGGATGCGGCCGCAAATTGATTTTCGGATCCCAGCAGCGATTCAGCCCCTTGCATAATTCTAATCACCATCAAGTGCAACATCATTGCACCCGCAAGGCAAAAATGATTATCCAAATAGTGAAAGAACCGCTTAAGCGTGGCGGATCACCGTCATCCCACCCATATGCCCGCGCAAGGCTTCGGGAACGGTGATGGAGCCGTCGGCGTTCTGATACAGCTCTAGAATGGGAATAAGAATCCGGGGGCTGGCGATCACGGTGTTGTTGAGGGTATGACAGAAAGCGACTTCCCCTTGGGCGGTGCGGTAACGCAGGTTGCAGCGGCGGGCCTGAAAATCGTAAAGCCGGCTGGCGCTGTGGGTCTCCCCATAGGCGCCGCGCGAGGGCATCCAGGTTTCCAGGTCGATCATGGAGGCGTTCTTGGGACCTAAATCGCCGGTGCAGCACTGCATCACCCGGTACGGCAGATTCAGCCGTTGCAGCACCTGCTCGCTGTTGGCGAGCATTTGTTGATGCCAGCGGATGGATTCTTCGCGGCTGTTGCGACAGATGATCACCTGCTCGACCTTGTCGAACTGGTGCAGACGATATAAGCCGGCGGTATCTTTGCCGTAGGTCCCCGCCTCGCGGCGAAAGCAAGTGCTCACCGTGACCAGTTTCAGCGGCAGGTCAGCTTCTTCGAGAATCTCATCCCGACGCCAGGCGGTCAGGCCGACCTCGCCAGTGCCGGTAAGAAACCGCTCTTCCTCCGCGGTTTCGTTGATCTCACCGACCCGGTAGGCCTGCTCGCGCCCGGCCGGGAAAAAGCCGGTGGCGCGCATGGCCTCGGCACGCACCAGCACCGGCACGGTCAGGGGCTGGAATCCTTTTTCAAACACCATCATGTCCAGCGCCAGCCGCAGAACCGCCTGATGCAACAAGGCGCCGGCACCCACCAGAAAATAACTGCGTGCCCCGGCCACGTTCGTACCGCGCGGCACATCAATCAAGCCCAGACTTCCCGCCAGTTCCATGTGACTGCGGGGAGTAAAATCGAAAGTGGGCGGCGTGCCCCAACGCCGTATTTCCACATTGTCTTCGCTGGAGCGCCCGGGCGGAACATCGGCGTCGGGCGGCATGGGAACTGTCAGCAGCAATGCGTCAATCCGCGGTTCCAGCTCGCGCTGCTCCTGCTGCAGGGCAGCCGCCTGCTGCTTAAGGGCGGTAGACTGTCGGCGTAACGACGCCAAGTCCCCCTCCGCTTCCAGGGCGGCGCGTTTCTGCGGATCCTTTTGCGCCTTGAGCCGCCCCATCAACAGGCCGATTTGTTTGGACAGGCGATTCTGTTCGGTGGTTAAATCCTGAATTTGCGTATGCAGTTGGCGGCGGCGGGCATCCAGCGCCAGCAGCGCGTCCAGATCGACGGCAATATTTTTCGCTTGCGCGCCGCGCCGGATGACGTCCGGATGCTCGCGAATAAATCGAATATCTAATTCGCCAGCAGCGAATCCGCCTGCGGTGGACATGGAGACCCCGCTTATGGCGCCGGAATGACCAGGCGTTCACCGATGCGGAGCCGGGAGGGATTCGACCCGATCACGCGACGATTGGCGCGGTAAATGGCGGTCCAGCGCGAAGCTTGGTGATAAAACCTTACCGCGATTTTGCGCAGATCATCGCCGCGACGCACGATGTAGGTTCGCGCCCCCGTCGGCGTGGTACCGTGCGCTGACGTGACCACCGCCAGATGGCCGCTGGTCCCCGCGGTCTGCCCCGGCAGGCGCAGGCGCTGCCCGATGCGCAGGCGTCGCGGATTTAAACCGGGATTAAGCCGTTCGATGGCCGCGGTCGCGCTGGCGCTGCCGCAATAACGGCGGGCAATCGCATTGAGAGTATCGCCCCGGCGCACGATGTAGGTACCTGACGCGGTAACGGCCCGCGTTCCGTGCTGCAAGCTGCCCGTGGCGGCGGCGTTATCCGCACGCAAGGCCACGTAGAAATAGCCCTCCGCTGAACGCCGCATCACATATCGATGGGACGTACGGGCGCGCGGCGCAACGGAGGCTACGGCATTGTAACTGGCTGGCGCCGCGGCGGCCGGTAATACCGGCGTTTCGGCTACGACCGCCGGCTTGTTGGCCATGGCGGGCGAAGGCACGTTGGCCACGCCAACCGACGCACCCGTTCCCATGGTGGCGGCAGCCGGTTCGCGGGTCGGGCTGGAATTGCCACCCGCCGAACGGGCGATGGCCGCGGGGGTGTTGGGGTTGCCAGGCAACAGCGTTACCACAGGAGCAGGGGTGGTTCCGATACCTACTGCCCCACCTGCCGGGGACTCGGCAGCAGGCGGAGTGATGACGCCGCCGACCGGCGCCTCCGGGTTGGAGGCTAATGGACTGCCCGTGGGCGGCAGCGCCGGAATATTCGTCGGTGGCGCCAAGACCCGTGGCGTGCTGGACACCACTCCATTTTCTGAAACAGTTTTGGCCGGGCGATGTCCTACGGCGAAATATACGATTACCAGCACCACCACCACAGCAACTGCAACGATTCCGATTTTCACATCCGTGCGCATGGCCATGCTCCTTAAAAAAAGTGCGGCGCGGGAAACTTCCTACGCTCTTTTTACCATTGCTTATCGACCCACTTTAACAGCTCGACCCCTCTTGTCAAGGGGGTAGCCGCATAAAAGAAAAGAGGGTGGAGGCGCCCGCAACAGGGGATCGACCATCCGGTCGTCCCAATCAGCCGTACGGCTGTAATAGGGGCTGTGGCGTTAAGCCACGCCCAGGCGGACGCACCTCCACCATTATTATTCTATCCTTCACCTTCCACAAAATCCACCGGTGTGCAGGGTGGAATTAAACCGGCCTTGGCCCCGGCATCAAGCAGGGCGTTGACCGCCTGCCGACCTTGCGGACCAAAATCCAGCGTCCAATGGTTCACGTACATGCCAACGAAGGTGTCCGCCAGTTTTTCATTCATATCGCGGGCGTAGCGCAAGGCGTGCCGCACCGCCTGGGCCCGATGGTCCAGCGAATATTGAATGCTGGTTTTCAGCAACGCTGTGAGTTGCCGCATCGCGGCCGGACCGAGATCCCGGCGAATCACGTTACCGCCCAGCGGCAACGGAAGCGATGTTTTTTTCCGCCACCACTGGCCCAGGTCTACGCAGCAGACCAGGCCGTGGTTCTGATAGGTCAGCTGGCCTTCGTGAATGATCAGGCCGGCATCGGCATGGCCAGCCTGCACGTAGTTAAGAATTTCGTCGAACGGTTGGACCACGGTGTGCACGCCGGGGCCAAGCAATAACTGCATCACCAGAAAAGCGGTGGTCATGGCGCCGGGGATGGCGATACGTTTGGTTTTCAAAACCTCGGGGGTAAAACGCTCTTTCGCCACGAGCATGGGGCCATAATTCTCGCCCATAGAGCAACCGCAGGCCATCAGGGCATACTGCCGCCGGACATAGGGGTAGGCGTGAAAACTCAGGGCCGTAATCTCCAACTCGCCGTTAAGAGCACGGCTGTTGAGGGTTTGAATGTCCTGCAGGATATGTTCAATTTCCCATGGGCCGGCATCGAGTTGACCCGTAGCCAGACCATAAAACATGAAGGCGTCGTCGGGGTCGGGCGAATGGCCGAGTCGAATTTTTTTCTTTTCCACCGGGAGTTCCTTGCACCAGTCGATGAATTGTGCCACGAACACCCCCCAGCGCCAAGGCTTCGGCGCGCCTTGACGGGCGTTTACCCATTTTTCAGCGGATGTTCCAACGGCATTTTGACGTATCTGAT
>JAKCCC010000254.1 GCA_021838985.1 Planctomycetota bacterium | reverse complement strand
TAGCGCTCCTCGAAATGTTTCATCGGCAACTGGCGCCCGTACCGCAGGTGGCCGTATTTGATACGGCGTTTTTCCAGGCTCTACCCCGCGTCGCCCGGCTTTTGGCGATTCCACGCCGGTTGGAAGCCCAAGGCGTTCACCGCTACGGCTTTCACGGGATTTCCTATAGTTTCCTGCTGCGGCGGCTTGCCGAACTGGAGCCGCCGGCGGCGTCCGGCCGGGTGATCTTGGCCCATCTGGGCGCTGGCGCCAGCCTGGCCGCGATCAAACACGGTTGCCCCCTTGATACCACCATGGCTTTTACTCCCACCGCTGGAATTCCCATGGCCACGCGCAGCGGCGATCTGGATCCCGGCGTGCTGGTGTATCTGATGCGCCATGAACGAATGACCGCGGAGCAGATCAATGGCCTGGTGAACCGCCAATCTGGTTTGCTGGGCGTTTCTGAAACCACCGGTGATATGCGGCACCTTCTGGATTTGCGGGCAACGGATGAACGCGCCGCCGAGGCCGTCGATTTATTCTGCTACCAGGTCCGCAAAACCATCGGCGCTTTTGCCGCGGTTCTCGGCGGATTGGATACCCTGGTATTCTCTGGCGGTATCGGCCAGCACGCTCCGGCGGTGCGGGCGGCCTGTTGTAAGGATCTGCGCTTTTTGGGTCTGGCCTTGGATGCTGGGCGTAACCTCCGCAATGAACCGATTGTTTCAACAGACGCTGCGGCCGTCCAAGTGCGCGTTATCGCTACGGATGAGGAGCTGGTGGTCGCACGCGAGGCGGCCCGCGTGTGCGCGTTAACAAAATCGTGGCAATCGCCGCAACCCGCGGCGCAACCAAATGGAGAATAGGTCATGCCCAATCCTTTGTCCGCCCAAGAACTGGAATTGTTAAACCGCTACTGGCGGGCCGCAAACTATCTTTCCGTCGGCCAGATCTATCTGCTCGATAACCCACTGTTAAAGCAACCGCTAAGCCCCCGGCACATTAAACCGCGGCTGTTGGGGCATTGGGGCACCACCCCGGGGCAGAATTTTATTTACGCCCATCTGAACCGCGTTATTCGCCGGGATGATCTGAATATGATTTACCTCTCCGGCCCCGGCCATGGTGGGCCGGCGCTGGTGGCGAACACCTATCTGGAAGGCACTTACAGCGAAATTTATCCCGCCATCACCCAGGATGAAGCCGGCCTGGCGAAATTGTTCAAGCAATTCTCCTTCCCCGGCGGAATCCCCAGTCATGTCGCCCCGGAAACCCCCGGTTCAATTCACGAAGGCGGCGAACTGGGTTATTCCCTCAGCCATGCCTTTGGCGCCGTGCTGGATAATCCGGACTTGATCGCGGCCTGCGTGGTCGGCGACGGCGAAGCGGAAACGGGTCCGCTGGCCACCGCTTGGCATTCTAACAAATTTTTAAATCCCAAGACCGACGGTTGCGTTCTGCCCATCCTGCACCTGAATGGATATAAAATCGCCAACCCAACCGTTTTGGCGCGTATCACCCGCGCTGAACTCGAAGCCCTGTTCCATGGGTACGGCTGGACGCCGCATATCGTGGAAGGCGCTGATCCCGCCGCCATGCACCAGTTGATGGCCGCCACGCTGGACCGCGTGTTCGACCATATCCGAACGATCCAACAAGCCGCCCGTCGCCGGGGCGCCCTGGAGCGCCCGCGCTGGCCGATGATCATATTGATTACGCCCAAAGGATGGACCGGACCGAAGCAGGTGGACGGCCAGCGGGTGGAAGGCACGTTCCGCGCCCACCAGGTTCCCCTGCCCGATCCGGCCGGCAATCCGCGCCATCTTAAGCAGCTTCAGGCATGGATGAAGAGCTATCACCCCGAACAGCTTTTCGATGCGCGGGGGCGGTTGAAGCCCGAACTGGCGGAACTGGCCCCGCGCGGGAACCGCCGCATGGGCGCCAACCCCCACGCCAACGGCGGCATCCTGCTGCGCGATCTGCGCCTGCCGGATTTCCGTGCCTATGCGGTCCACGTACCCCGCCCGGGAAAAGTTCAGGCCGAGGACACCCGCGTCCTTGGCGGCTTTTTGCGCGAGGTGGTCACGCTCAACGCCAGCCAGCGCAATTTCCGCATCTTCGGCCCCGACGAAACCGCTTCCAATCGCTTAAGCGACGTCTTCCGGGTCACCAACCGGCAATGGGATGCGGCGTGCCTGAAGACCGACGAATTTCTCGCCCCGGAAGGCCGCGTGATGGAAATGCTTTCGGAGCACCAGTGCCAGGGCTGGCTGGAAGGCTATCTGTTGACCGGCCGCCACGGGCTGTTCAACAGCTATGAAGCATTTATCCACATTGTTGATTCCATGTTCAATCAGCACGCCAAGTGGCTCAAGGTAACACTGGAACTGCCGTGGCGGCGGAAAATCGCATCCCTGAATTACCTGCTGGCCTCTCACGTCTGGCGGCAGGATCACAACGGCTTTACCCACCAGGACCCCGGTTTTATCGATCATGTGGTTAACAAAAAGGCCCATATTGTCCGCGTGTATCTTCCGCCTGACGCCAATTGCCTGCTTTCCGTAATGGATCATTGCCTGCGCAGCCGGCATTATGTCAATGTGGTGGTGGCGGGCAAACACCCCGCGCCACAGTGGCTCTCCATGGATCAGGCGGTGCGGCATTGCGCCGCCGGCATCGGCCTGTGGCCCTGGGCTGGCAACGATCAGGGCGTGGAACCCGACGTGGTTTTGGCTTGCGCCGGCGACGTGCCCACCCTGGAAACCCTCGCCGCGGTGGACCTTTTGCGCGGCCTTCTGCCCCAGTTGAAAATCCGCGTCATCAACGTCGTGGATCTGATGAAGCTGGAGCCGCCCACCGAACATCCCCACGGTTTGCCGGATTCCGATTTTAATGCCCTGTTCACCCTGGACCGGCCGGTCATCTTTGCCTATCACGGTTATCCGTGGCTGATCCACCGCCTGACCTATCGCCGCGCCAACCACCACAACCTTCATGTCCGCGGCTACAAGGAGGAAGGAACCATCACGACCCCCTTCGACATGGCGGTCCTTAATGAAATGGACCGCTTCCATCTCGCCGAGGATGTCATTGAGCGCCTCCCGCAGTTGGGTTCGCGGGCGGCTTATTTGCGCCAGCGACTGCGTGATAAACTGCTGGAGCACCGCGAATATATTCGCATCCACGGTGAAGATTTACCGGAAATCCGGAATTGGCGATGGAAAGGTAACGGGGTCGGCGCGAAGCCCCGACGGTACGAGAGCTGATGCCACGATCGTGCCGTCAGTAGTCCTACCAGCTATACTATCGTCGGTGCTGCCCAGGGAGATCCGGCTATGCCCACGGAAAAAATCTCCGTGTACCTTGCGTCGGGAACTTCGCGGTTTGTGAACCGCTACCGCACGCGCCGGGTCGGGAATAGCCGTTCCCAACTGGTTCATGGCTTTGTTAGGCCAGCACCAAGTGGAGCCGGCCTGTCGCGAAGCGAGTGGCCGGTCGATTCGTCACAGGCCGTCACAGGGGATGTGCTGTCTTCAGATGGATTGGACCATGCAACGTGGCGACATTCTCCAAGCCGCATCTTCAGAGGACTTGGCGCGGTTATACTACACACGGCTCTTATTGCGACGTGCTGTTCGTCAAAGTAGAAGCGGCGTCCCGCCGCGTTTCTGGGCTAGATGCACGCTGGCCCGGCCTCTGGAATGTATCATGAATAGCCGTGTGCGGTATATCTTGGAGGCGGACCGGATGACGCAGGTGGATGAGACTCTACGGCCGCACTTGCACCTGCGCCCCCCAGGATGATTGCTAGAGACAGGAACTCGTCTATGAACCAGCAAAACGCCCCGTCCCCTCCGCCCGGCGACACGCCTGGCTTCGAAGCGCTTGCCCAGATCGCCTTGGATCTGCGCTGTTCCTGGAATCACGCTGCCGATGCGTTGTGGCGGCGACTGGACCCGGCCTTATGGGAGCTGACCTACAATCCGCGCGTGGTTTTGCGCACGGTGGCCCGTGCGCGTGTGGAGCGTCTGCTGGCCGAGCCGGATTTTCGCCAATTGCTCGACACGGTGCTGCAGGCCCGGCAGCAGATGGAAACGGCGCCGACTTGGTTTAGCCGCCATCACGCCGCAGGACCGCTGACCGCGGTTGCCTATTTCAGCATGGAATTCATGTTGAGCGAGGCGCTGCCCATTTATTCCGGCGGTCTGGGCAACGTGGCGGGGGATCAGCTGAAAGCCGCCAGTGATCTTGGGGTGCCGGTGGTGGGGGTCGGACTGCTCTATCAACAGGGCTATTTCCGCCAGCTCATCGACAAGCACGGAAGGCAGCAGGCGCTGTATCCGTATAATGAGCCAGGTCAGTTGCCCATTCGACCGCTGCGCCAGCCCAATGGCC
>JAKCCC010000253.1 GCA_021838985.1 Planctomycetota bacterium | reverse complement strand
TCAAGACCGGCACCCCGCCGCGGGTCGCCCGCGAATCGATCGACTTTACGCAGTTGGCCCCGCAACCCGGCGACGATCCGCCAGAGCCGTTCAGCGATTTGACCGGCACGTCGGACTCGCCGCGGGCGAGCCAGTTTCCCGTCCTGCCGCAAGTTCCCTGCCATATCACCTGGACCAACGGCGCTGTGCATGAATTGATCCGGGCTAATTTGCATCGCGCCCCGATGTACAGCGGCCAGATCCAAAGCCGCGGCCCGCGTTATTGCCCCAGCATCGAAGACAAAGTGGTACGCTTCGCGGATCATCCCCGCCATCAGGTCTTTCTGGAACCGGAAGGCCTGGCGACCAACGAAATTTATTGCAACGGCATTTCCACCTCGCTGCCCCGGGACGTGCAGGAGGAAATGGTACACCGCATCGCGGGATTGGAGCAGGCTAAAATTCTGCGTTTCGGTTATGCCGTGGAATATGATTTCGCCCCCACTTATCAAATCGACGCGGCGCTGCATACGCACCGGATCACCGGTCTGTTCCTGGCCGGCCAGATTAACGGCACCAGCGGCTACGAGGAAGCCGCCGGCCAGGGCCTTTTGGCTGGTATTAATGCGGCCCGGTTGATTCGCGGCGAACCCGCGTTTGTACTGCGCCGTGATCAGGCCTATCTGGGCGTGATGATCGACGATCTGATCACCAAGGTTCCGACGGAGCCGTACCGCATGTTCACCAGCCGGGCGGAATATCGCCTCGCGCTGCGGAGCGACAACGCCGATCAGCGGCTCACGCCGTTGGCGGAAACGCTGGGAATGGCCGAACCGGCGCGGGTTGGGCGGTGGCGCGAAAAGCTTACCGCGCTGCAGCGGGTTCGCGCCGCCGCCCACGGGGCTCGTCTGACGAACGGCGTCAGTGCGTATGATTTGTTCCGCCGGGCCGAAATTTCCTGGGATGAATTGCGGCAGGCTGAATTCAAGGATGGCGGAATCTTCAAGAGCCTGCTGGCCGAACCGGGGATGCAGCCGATTCTGCGGCAGGTGCAGAGAGAAGCCCATTACGCCGGCTACCTCGTGCGGCAGGAGCGTGCGGCAGCGCGGCTCGCCGAGTTAGAAAACAAGGTGATCCCGTCTGGCTTCGATTTCACCCGGCTGGTGGAATTGCGGCGGGAAGCACGCGAGGCGCTGGCGAAGTTTCGGCCGCGCACCATGGGGCAAGCTTCACGATTGGAGGGCCTGACGCCATCGGACCTTACGATTCTGCTGCTGCGTTTGGCGCGGGGTGGACGGACTTCCTAGCCCCAGGGGGCTCTTGGCGCCTGCACGGTAGCGTGACGTTGGCGTTGCGGAGTGGAATTCCTTACCCGTCGCTTACGCTCCGGGCTATGCAAGGGGCGTGCGGGTGTAATTCCTAGCTCTTAAGGTCGCCCGTGGCGACTGGCGGGCTGCGAACGGCTACCGCGGGGCCAGCTTCAATCGGCCAGTCGACCACGGCGCAGGCGGGTGGCCAGCGCCCAGGCGATGGCGATAGCGTCCGCCACATCAGGCGGCGAAGGGGGGCTGTGCAGGCGGCACAGCGCGGCCACCGCCCGCTGCATCTGGTGCTTCCCGGCATGGCCATTGCCCGTAATGGTTTTCTTGACCAGCGTGCTGGATAAATCAGTCACGGAAACCCCGGCCTCGGCAGCGGCCAGCAAAATTGCGCCACGGGCATGGGCCATTAAAATGGCGGTGCGGGGATGGTTGTAGTGTGCGTACAGTTGTTCTACAGCCAGGTGATCGACTCGAAATTCCCGGAATAATTCGACGGCCTGCCGGTGCAGATCCGCCAGCCGCTGCGGCAAGGGACGGCGCGCTGCGATCCGCAACACGCCCGCTTCGTGTAGCTGGGGCCGCGGCGCAGCCACCGTCACAACAGCGTAGCCGGTGATATTCAGCCCCGGATCAATTCCCAATATCCGCATATTCTACGGCCTTCGCAGCAGGACAACGCAGTAACAGGCGATGGCCTTTTGCTGACCGATGGCGTCCATCTGTTCGTTGGTTTTGCCCTTGAGGTTGACGTTATCGACAGGGATATTCAGAAGTGCCGCCAGGCGACGGCGCAAGGCGGGCTTATGGGCCGACAGGCGTGGCGCCTCGGCGATAAGCACCACGTCCACGTTACCGATGGTCCAGGGAGTTTTGGCCAGTTCCGCCATCGTGCGGGCCAATAAGACGGCCGAATCAATATCTCGGTAAGCGGGATCGGTGTTCGGAAACAGTTCGCCGACATCAGGCAGACCAGCGGCGCCAGTCAACGCATCGATCAGGGCGTGGAGCACCACATCGGCGTCGGAGTGCCCGACCAGTCCTTGGGGATGATCGATCCGGACATTGGCCAACACCAGCGGCCGCCCGGGGGCGGTGCGATGGATGTCGTAACCGAGGCCGATGCGATATTCGCTATTCACGGCGGCTCCACTTCGCCTATCGCACCAGCACCTCCCACGACGGATTCGTGCAAACCATATTCCTTAATCTTGCGGTAGAGCGTGCGTTCGCCAATACCCAGGAGTTTGGCGGCCTGTTCGCGGTTACCTTGAACCATTTCGAGCGTTTTCTCAATCGCTTGGCGCTCCAATTCCGCCAAGGACACACCCGCGAGGCTGGTAATGGCAGTCGTAGGGGCGCTGCCGGGCACGGGCAACGAAGCCAAGGCGGTGGTGGAAACCGTTTGTACGCGATAAGGCCCGAGAATATCCGCAGGAATATCACTTACACTCAGGCACGGCCCGGCGCCCAGCGCGACCATGTTGTCCACCACGTTCTCAAGCTGGCGGACGTTGCCGGGCCAGTCATATGCGATCAGGATGTTGCGGGCCTCAGGAGCGATGCCGTCAATGGTTTTGCCCATTCGCCGGGCGCTTTTTTCCATCAGATGGGTCAACAGGGGCGGAATGTCTTCACGGCGCTGGCGCAGGGGCAAGAGGGTGATGGTAGCGCCTTTGATCCGGAAGTACAGATCCTGCCGGAAGTCGCCCCGGCCGACCGCCTGCTCCAAGTCCTGGTGTGTGGCGGCGATGAAACGCACGTCGACCTGAATCGGATCGTTGGAACCGATGCGCGTGATCTGCCGGTCCTGCAGCACCCGCAGCAACTTGGCCTGCATCGGCAACGGCATATCGCCGATTTCATCGAGAAAAAGCGTACCGCCGTCGGCATATTCAAAACGCCCTTCCCGGTCGCTGCGGGCGTCGGTAAAGGCCCCTCGCACATGGCCGAACAGTTCATCTTCCAACGTTCCTTCATTAAGCCCCGCACAGTTCAGCGCCACAAAGCGAGCGGTGTTCCGACGGGAGTTCTGATGCAGCGCCCGGGCGATGAGTTCCTTGCCAGTTCCGGATTCGCCGTGGATCAGCACGCTGATATTGGTCGGCGCGATCTGTCGCACCATCCGCAGCGCCCGCCGCATGGCTTCCGAATTGCCGATGATGCCCTCCATGCCGTATTTTTCATCGAGCGCCAGCTGCAGTTGCTGATTTTGTCGTTGCAAGCGAACAACATCCAACGCCCGGCGGGTCTGGACCCGCAGCACGTCCAGATCGAGGGGCTTTTCGATAAAATGGAAGGCGCCCGCTTGCATCGCGCTGACCGCGGTGGCCACGTCCCCGTGGGCCGTCACCACCATGACCTGGGTTCGGGGGCGGCGCTGGCGTACGAATTCCAGCAGATCCAGACCGTCACGGGGTGAATCCAGCCGCAAATCGGTGATGACCAAATCAAATTCACCCTCGGTGAAATAGCGCTTCGCGTCGGCGAGATGATGGGCCTGTTTAACGGAACAACCGGTCCGGGCCACGGCCTCGGCAATGGCGTCGGCATGGTCCACTTCGTCATCGACGACCAGCACTTGAATGGGTGGTTCTTTACTCATCGACGGGGTTATCATACCGAACCGGGGCGGGTGGTAAAAGCCATATCGAGGGAGGATACGGGTTACCAGTTTTGATCCTCCGGGGCGCCCGCGCGGCAGGCGCGATGGCTCCGGATTGGCGCGTCTTATGAAGCTGGCGTTATTCGCGCAGCCATAAGGCGGCGAGCGCCAAAATGGCGCTGGCCATCCAAAATAGGGCGGCAAGAGGCTGCGGCGAACCAATGATCAACGGGCGCCACAGCGCCGCGGCTGGAGGGACGGAGCCCAGCCGCCCGTGGCTTATAAACGGCGCAATGGCTTCGGCGGCCTTGGCCAACACGGGGATACGCAGAACCGTCCGCCAAGGACATGGTTCCGCATTGGCGGTAGCGGGGAAACAACGGGGCGGCAGGTCCGGGGGTGTGACGCGGGTGAGCCCGATCCAGTGACCATGAATTTGTCGGGTCAGGACTCCAGAGAACAAGCGTATGTCAG
>JAKCCC010000252.1 GCA_021838985.1 Planctomycetota bacterium | reverse complement strand
CAGCTACCGTCTGCGGACGGAACCGTGCGTTTCCGAAATGCTCAAGGTCAACCAAACCGTAGCCTTGCTCGAATTGGTCGTGATGTACGACGGCCCAGCGCTGGTCGGAAGCCTGTTTCTGCTTCCGGAATTCCGTAGAAACGGCAATGGCCGCTTTCTGTCCTTAAGCCGCTTTTTATTTATGGCCCAGTTCCCCGCGCGGTTCCAACCGCACGTGCTGGCGGAAATGCGCGGGCAGATCGATCGCGACGGGCGCTCGCCTTTTTGGGACGCTGTCGGTCGACATTTCTTTGGCCTTGATTTTCCGCAGGCGGATTACCTGACCCTGGCCGATAAGCGCTTCATCGCCGACCTGATGCCCCGGTATCCGTTATATGTACCGCTGCTTCCGCCCGCGGCCCAAGCGGCGATTGGCCAGGTCCACCCGGACACCCAGCCGGCGCTGAAAATCCTCAAGGATGAAGGTTTTATTTTTGAAAATCTCGTGGACATTTTTGAAGCCGGCGCGGTTTATGGCGCCAGCCGCGACCGCATCCGCGCGGTGCGCGAAAGCCGCAGCGCGGTGGTGGCGGCCCTGGATGCGCCAACTCCCAGCGGCCCGGCCACCCACGTGATCTCCAACACGGCCCTGGATTTCCGTGCCTGCCAAGGTTCGGTTACACCAGCCGCCGATGGCTCGATTGGCCTTCCGCAGGCCACCGCGAAAGCCCTGGGCGTCGAACCTGGCGCTATGGTGCGTTATGTCGCTATCCGTCCCAACGCCGCCAAGCTCTGATTCGCCGAGCCGGAATCCACGGCGCCGGCGATTAACAGTCCGTCAAGAAATAACGTTCATACTCCGGAAAAGAAACCAGCGCGGGCGAGCAGGAAGGCTGAGCCCAAGTCCGCCGAAGCGGATCGGGGCGGAGTGCAGCGCTGCCTCGGGTGCCCCCGCGTATAAAATCCGACCACAGCCGCGGCGGTCGCCACAACGCGGCTGCGCAGCCGGCGCCAATTCAATAGGGTTTCCGCGACGGCAGTAATTCCAGGCACGGTTGCCGGCGGGCGTGGGCGAAATAGCGGCCGCCTTTTTCTTGCACGCCAATGGGCCATTGGAACGCCTTGGAAAGCAGTTGATCGGTCAGGACTTGCCCCGGCGAGCCGCTGGCCGCCACCGTTCCCCGCCGCCCCAGCAGCAACACATGCGTAGTGGACGGCGGAATTTCTTCCAGGTGATGCGTGATCATCACCCAGGCCGGCGCCGCCGGTGTAGCCCGCAATTGTTGCAGCGTGGCCAGGAAGGTTTCGCGGGCCGGCAAATCCAGGCCGGCGGTCGGTTCATCGAACAGCAGAAGGCGGGGATGTTGCACCAAGGCCCGCCCGATCAGGACGCGCATTTTTTCCCCCGTGGACAGCGTCACCAGCCGCTGGCGGCGCAAAGGCGCCAGGCGCAACGCGGCCAGCAAGCGGTTGGCGCGGGCCATCTGCCGGGATGTGGGACGGTCGTAAGCCAGCGTAAGTTTTCCGAAAAAGCCGGTGCAAACCGCCTGCTCCGCCGTGAGCGTTTCATCAAAGGGATAAACGCTTAAGGCCTCCACCACCCCCACGCTGCGTCGTAGCTCGGCAACGGGATACTCGCCTAAACGATGGCCCAGCACCTCCACCGTTCCGTGCGTGGGCCAAAGGTAACCGGTGATCATGCGCAACAGGGTGGATTTGCCGCTGCCGTTCGGCCCGACCACGGCCCCGCAGGCGCCGCCAGGCAGCGTCCAATTGATGCCGTGCAGAATGGTTCGCGGTCCACGGCGAAAACCAAGCTCATGAAGCTCAATAGCGGCGGTCATGGTTGCGAGTTTCTGGTTTTTAGTTTCCAGTTTCTGGTTCCTGGTTTACGGCCGACTTCCCCGTGTCTCCGTGTCCCCGTGCCGCATTCGCAACGGCGATTGGGACATCGGCCTCCATGGGGGCGACTCTCCGACCGGCTACGGGGCCGCCGCGAGCGCCTGTTCATCGCGTCAAAACGCGGTGCTGGCAGTTCTGTTTTCTCCGTGTTCCCGCGTTGCCGTGTCTGCGGGTCCGTCCCCTTGCGACTTTTGGGTTTACCCTTGCGGTTTCCCGAACGGGCGTTCCAGACCGTAAACCAGGCGCGCCGCGCGGACGGTGTTGCGCAACAACATGGCCACCGTCATCGGGCCTACTCCGCCGGGCACCGGACTTAGCCAGCTGGCCTGCGGCGCCACGGAGTTGAAATTGACATCGCCAACGGTTTTTTGGACGGTTTTACCCGTCGCATCCGGCACCGCAACGCGGTTGATGCCGACATCAATAACCACCGCGCCTGGCCGGACGTGACGCCCCTCGATCAGACCGGGCGAACCGGCGGCGACAATCAAAATATCCGCCCGGCGCGTATGCACGACCAGATCGCGCGTGTAAATCTGGCACAGCGTCACAGTCGCCCCGCGTTCGGTCAGCAGAAGCGCCACCGGTTTACCGACAATGCGGCTGGCGCCTACCACGGTGATCTCCGCACCGCGCAACGTCGCGCCGGTTTCCTCCACCAGGGCCACCACGGCCAGCGCGGTGCAGGGGGCGATAATGGAATAACCGTACACCACATGGCCGATATTGGCGGGGTTGACGCCCTCCACATCTTTGAGCATATCAATGGCGTATTGGGCTTGCTGCGAATTGATCTGCGGCGGCAAGGGCATATGCAGCATGATGCCGGTGATGGTGGAATCCGCCGCCAGCTGGCGCAATAGGTCTTCCAAGTGGTCCTGGGTAACCTCCGCCGGCAGTTCGCGCAAAGTGTAATCAACCCCCACCTCGCGGCACATCCGGGCCTGATTTTCCGCGTACACGCGCGACACCGGCGCGTGCCCCGCCAGCACCGCCACCAGCCGAACCGGTTTGCCGGCGGCGGTAAGTTGCTGCACATCCGCCGCTACCTGTTGCTTAATGCGAGCCGCAATAGCTTTGCCATCAATAATTTTTGCACTCATCGATATTCCTTTTCCACAGTCCAGCCCCCGCCTGGCCCCGGCCGTGGCCATTCCAGCTGGTGCGCCAACCGCTTCAGCCCGTGAACGGTGACCGTCGCGCAGGGCCATACTATACCGCACGCTGCCACGTGTGAAGCACTTGACGATGGCGGCCGCGGGGGCGGGGCGGTGAGGGTTACGGCTGTAGTCGGTGGGATAAATCCGCCGCTGACATCTAACCCGCGTTCCATGCTGCCAAGGGGAGGGCTGATTCCGGCCTGGGCGGGCGTTGCCGGCTGACTCCTACGGCGGGTTAGCGCGTTCAGCGGCGCCGCACATTGGTAAGCAGGGTCAGCCGTACCGGACGCAGGTGGGCCAACTGGAGACCCGTGAAGGAGGCCCGCGGGAAATATCGGATGCGATGTTTCCGCAAATAATGCAAGACCCGCCGATTCACCAGAACACAAAATTTACCGTCCCCGCGGGAGCAAGCCGGTCGCCGTGGCTCAACCGGCGGTCCCTTGCGCTGCGTGGGGGGATCCTTCCGGGCCACAACCCGCGCCGGCCCCGTGCCGCCCGACGCGAAGGGCACGGCTTGCAGAAGTTGTTGCGGATGGCTGAAAAGCTGGATTTTCCGGCCACAATAGAACACCAGCGAGGGTTCGATATAGCCCGCGGCGGCCATATGGAAACCCCGGGCGGCGAATTGCCGCATACGCGCCGCGGCACGCCGGCTTAGTTGCAACGCCTGGATATTGGGCAAACTAACGGTATTGGCCAGCAGCAGCGTTAGGGCAAAGGTCCCAATGGTCACGTACGGCCAGGCGCGCCGGTTCCAGCATAACGCTCCGGCCACACCCACCCCCGCTCCCGCCGCCGCCGTCGGCAGGATTAGAAAAAAAGTGGCGGAGGTGTGAAACACCCACCACGCGCCGGCGGTCAACAGCCCCGCCAGAACCAGCCACACCGCCATCCATACCCAGCGCGCCGCGGCAAACCAACGGGCGGCCAGAACGCTGCTTCGTCCGCGCCAGCTTTGCACCAGCGTGTCCGCGCACAGGATGATCATCGGCACAAACAGGGGCAGAACGTACTGCACCATCTTGGTGACGAACAGCTCAAAAAGAATCCAGGAAGGAACAATCCAAGCCAGCAAAAAAAGGTATGGTTTCGGATCGGCCGGCGGGCCGGTTCCGCGCCGCAGCCGGCGCACGGCATGGTACGCCGCCGGAACCAACAGGATGCTCCACGGCCAAAACGTGCCCCATATCGTAAGCAGGTAGAAGCCCGGCGGTTCCGCGTGATGTTGTAAACCACTGGTCGTGCGCCGCACCACATTCTGCAGGAACATCAACTCAATAAGCCGGCCCTGGCTGGACCGCCACGCGGCCAGGAGCCAGGGCGCGATCAAAGCCAGGAACAG
>JAKCCC010000251.1 GCA_021838985.1 Planctomycetota bacterium | reverse complement strand
GGGCACTCTACTTGGAGGACGGATAAGGGATGAGCCTGCAATCGTTCCAACTCGCAGACCTCGATGGGTACCTAATGGAGGGGCAAGCATCGCCCAGGGCCAGCGCAGACTTCCGGCTGCTTTATGTCGGGCGCGATAATGTCCATGAGGCGCTAAAGCATGTCATTAGCCGCGTAACTGTCAGTTTTTATTGTAATATGTTCGGATATGATGATGATGAGCTTAACGCCATGCTTATGGGTATAGTCCATAACCCGGCAATTACCTGCCTCATAACTCTGGACAAGTCTCAGGCTGGCGGCGTCCACGAAAAGCGGCTGCTGGACTCTGACGCGGCGCAAGACCCTGACGGCTTCCGCACGCATTTTGTGGTAGGACAGAGCGCCACGCACCAGATTTCCCACACCAAGGGCTTCGTTGCTGACGGTCTTGTCGGCGCCGAGGGGAGCACGAATTGGAGCACGTCTGGCGAGGGCACCTTCGTCGTCTCCGGGAAGCCAGGGGGCACCGGGTACAAAGCCCAGAATAATACCCAGTCGTTTTTCTCCTGCCCGGATGCGGTGACCAGATTCCAGGCGGAACTGATTGCCGAGCATGTGGCGGCGCAGAGGGGGATAAAGTGATTTTACCTAGATCCGTTTGGGCCTTGTCCGGCGCGGGGACTTTAGCAGCTCTTCATGTGGGCGCGGTCAACTATCTCTGGCAGTACACGCGCCCCTCTATACTCGCCGACACCTCAGCCGGGTCCATCGTGTCCGGGTGTCTGGCTACGGGCATGCAGCCGATAGAGATGAAGCATGTGGTCCTGTCTGCTGACTACCGGCGATTGATCCCCATGAATCGCTGGCTGGCACCGTTCCGGGGCTACCTGGCATCTACAAAGAACGTCCGGGCATGGCTGATGGAGCTTACCAATGGCCAGTTCATGGAGGACTGCGAGATACCCTTCATTCCGATCTGCTCCGACATGCAGACCGGGCGCGTCCACACGTTCACCATGCAGCAGAATCCTGGCATGTATGTCGCCGACGCGATCCTGGCCAGCATGAGCATCCCTGACGTTTTCCCGCCGTTCCAAGGGCGCTATGTGGATGGAGGCGTACTCTGCAATCTGGGCATCCAATACCTGCCAGCTACCGCACGGCGACGGCTTGGCTTGCGTGTGACCGAGGCGCAAACTGTAGGACCAGTGACGGGCTTCGTGGACGCGCAGGAACGGCTTATCTCGATGATGTTGTCTGCCAGCGAAGATGACGAAATGCTGATTGCCAAGGCGCTGAATGTGCCGGTGATAAGCTTGCCCGGGGGGAACCTGGGATTCCTGAATCGGGCCATGACCCAGGCGCAGAAAGAAGGGCTGTATCAGGCTGGGTATGAAGCGGCACAGGAATGGTTTGAATCACCACAAGGGAAGGAGTGGATTAAATGAACGTAGCCCAAGCGACAGCATCAGCAGGACTGGCCGCGATGGTGGCCTTGCTCGATAGTGGCAGCATCGACATTTATTCGGGGACCATGCCGGCCACGCCGGAAACGGCGGCAACGGGCACGCTGCTCGTTACCATGACCCTTAGCGCAACGGCGGGGAGCACGCCCGCCTATACGTCGCCGAATATGGTATCCACGCTGTCCTTCTCCGCTGCGTCATTTTCTCCGGCAGCGAACGGCACGGCGGGATATGCTCGCGCTTGGCAGAGCAACGGCACAACGGCTGTGGCTGACTTGACCGTGGGCACCAGCGGAACCGACATTGTTCTGGGAACCACGACGATCAGCACAGGCACCACGGTAACGCCAAGCGGGACGATGTCTATGCCAGCGGTGTAAGGTATGACCGCAACCGTCATCTTCCTCACGTCTGGAACGAGTTGGACCGTTCCGTCTGACTGGAATAACGCCAATAATACGATTGAGTGCGTTGGCGGCGGTGCGGGTGGGTCTAATGCTGATACGGGTGGAGGAGGTGGAGCATACGCCAAGATTTCCAATCTCTCTCTGACCGTTGGGGCGGCAATAGCCTACGCCATCGGCGCCGGTGGAACGGGAGGCGCAGCGTCATCAACGATCAATAATGGCGCTCCAGGAGGGGACACCTGGTTTGATTCCACCTCTACGGTTCTTGCCGCAGGCGCGCCTGCTCCAGAAACAGCGGCTCCCTACACAGGTCCGGGCGGGTCTGCGGCTTCTTCCGTTGGCACTGTCACCTATTCCGGTGGGTCAGCTTTTTCTCCTACCAACGATTATGTTCAACCTGGAGGCGGCGGCGCAGCGGGACCGCTCGGAGCAGGCGGAAACTCCGGCGTATCTGGGGCCGCTGGTCCTACAGGCGCTCCTGCTGGCGGACAGGGCGGTGGTGGAAATGGCGGGGGCGCTTCGTCTGCCGTTCCAACAGGTTCGTCTGGCACCAGCGGGGGGAACAATAACGCCGGAACGGGTGGGGGTGCCGGATCAACCGCAATAACAGCAGCCGGGGCCGCTGGAACCGATGGGGGCGGCGGCGGAGGAGGCTCTGGGACCGCTTCCGGTTTTTCTGGCGGCGGCGACGGCGGTAACGGCACAGAGTGGAGTTCCAGCTACGGAACGGGTGGTGGCGGTGGCGGCTCTGGTGAAGAGGGCGCCGTGTATTATGCAGCAACGTCTGGCGGGGGGAACGGTGGGCTTTACGGTGGAGGGGGCGGTACTGGTGGCTACGACTACTATAGTAGCTCTATCTACACCGCAGGAGGCAACGGCGCCCAAGGGCTGATTGTCATTACCTATACGCCTGCCAGCACTACCGACGACGCTACATTCAATGCCATCTTTGGATCGATGCACGCCGCTTTGTCTGTAACACAGAAACAGTCCGCCGGGGTTCACGGCGTCGTTTCAGAAATGGCGTCCCACATCTCCGTCGCTCAAAAGGTCAGCGCATCCATGGACTCTGGGTTCGCCTCTGAAAGCGTGGCGATCAGGGTGGCGCAAACTGTACGCTCGGCAATAGATGCGGTTTATGCCGGTCCTTCCTCGTCTGTAGCGATTGATCAGAAAAATAAATGCTCAGTAGATGGCGCGTTAAATCCGATGACCGCGCTACTCCATGCTTCGCAGAGCATGAACGCGCTGGTAAAAGCATTGTTTGATTCCGAAACGGCGCATATCGCGGCAAACCAAAATAACGCGGCGCACCTACAGCCAGCATTTGCCGAATGGATTGCCAATATAACAGTTCAGCAGGGCACGGTAGCCACCGCAAAAATCGCCGTTCTCTTTTCCGATGCCATTGCATCCGTGACGATTGCCCAGAGAATGAGCGCATCCACGTCTGTCACGTTTGGCGCGGAAGATGCGAAAATAGTGGCGGATCAGCGGAACCTGGCGGACATGGCCGTGGCGTTCCCTGAGATCATCCCGCATTTGCAGGCCAGCCAGGAACTGCGGGCATCCGTCCAGGTCGTCTTTCACGATATGGAAGTGGTGGTCGGCGCATTGCAAAACATGCTCGCGTCCATTCCGGTAATGTTTCCCGAGATCAGCGCGGCATTGCTGGTTTCTGAATTCATTATAGCGATCCTGCAAAAATATCTCATAACCTTATATGCTAGAACATTAAATATTTTGATTGGAGCGAGGACCGCCGCGCTACAACCTTCAGTAAGAACCCAAGATATCGTAAACAAAGCGCGGATTTTTGAAGTCCAACCCGAAGAAAGAACCATATACATCATGGGAGGGGATGCCATGCAATCTTTTAGCCCTTGCTCGGTAGGTGAGAGCTTCCCGCTTTCGGTGAACTTCGCCAACCTGCTAGGCACCAATGAAACCATATCCAGCGCCAGGGTGAGCGTAATCCCGATCTCCGGTATGACTCTGGATGGCGCCCCGCAAATCAACGGGACTACCGTAATCCAGCGCGTGGCAGCAGCAACCGCCGGACAATACGGGTTTGTCTACACAATCATCACGTCTGCTGGGAATACCTACGTATCCAATCCGTTCATCAATGCGGAGGCGACGGCATGACCCCCGACGAATTCCTGCAAGCCATCGCCGGGTGCAAGAACTACCTCCTGGCCGAAGCATCCCGGCATGAGCAAGCGGCGTGCTATGCTCGATACTGCCATGACCTGAACCTGGAAGAAGCGCAGAAGGCGGAACAGAAGGCGCTGTTGCATTGGGCGGCGGCGTTGGGAGTGGTTTTGGATAGTAGGCCACAATGTGGATAGCTACCAGTATAGAAATATTAATTCTTCTGATTATCCCAGGTATATTTGTATGGGGATTCATGGGCTTCGTCGATCTTGGCTGGCCTGAGGATTGGTGGATTGCGGGGATGGCTGAACTGGTTCTTGCCGTTTTGGTTTTACTTGTGAGGTCGTTTTTATGAACAGTAATCAGAAGGCGATTATCGTAGCGG
>JAKCCC010000250.1 GCA_021838985.1 Planctomycetota bacterium | reverse complement strand
TTCGATTGTTTCGCGGCGACGAAAGATCACGCCGGTTATATCCTCGCCCCCTCGGATCACTTCTTCCACGGCGATCCCGCGTGCCTGCAGGCGTTTGCCGACGCCGCCCGGGAGTGCGTGTATTGACGCCCCGGCCGCCTAAAACGGCATGGGTGCGGAGACTCACCGGAAAATGATCACCCTCGCCAATATCGCCATGACCTTGGCGCGAGGTGCCTCTTATCATTAAAATAAATGCTGGCAACTCGCTGCTGAAAGAGCCTGGGGCGCTCGGCCAGGGCGGCGCCGGGGCGCCCGGCGGAAAATTGGCTGGGGTTGGAGGCAACTTATGGCGGTGAAAATTATCTATCACGGACATGCCTGTCTGGAGCTGCACGCCGGTGAACATCGGGTGCAGCTGGACCCGTTTTACGATCAGAATCCGATTGCGGACGTGAAAGCAAGTCAGGTTAATCCGCAATATATTCTCTTAAGCCATGCCCATTTCGACCACGTGGATGATGCTCCCCGCATCGCCCAACGAACCGGCGCCACCATCCTGGCGAATTTTGAAATGAGCCAATATTACGCCAAACAGGGACTCCGGACGGTGGGTATGAACATCGGCGGCGGAATGGCGCTGCCCTTTGGCCGGGCTACCATGACCTTTGCGATTCACACCAGCACGTTTCAGGATGGAACACCCGGCGGGGTTCCGGGCGGCTGGTTGGTGAACCTCGGAGAGCGGAACATCTATTTTGCCGGCGACACCGCGCTTTTTGGCGACATGGCGCTCCTCGGGCGCCTCTGGAAAATCGATCTAGCGTGTCTGCCCATTGGCGATTGCTACACCATGGGACCGGAGCACGCCGCCATCGCCGCGGAAATGCTCAAAGCCCGGTGCGTACTGCCCATTCACTACAACACCTTCCCCCTGATTAAGCAGGACGCCGCGGCCTTTGGGCGAGCGCTGCGGCGGAAGGACATCCAACCGGTGCTGCTGAAACCAGGCGAAAGTTTCGAGTTGCCCTGATTATTCCACCGGTTTGTCCGCCTTGGAGTCAGGCGCGCCGCGGTCGTGGTTGGATCGCGGCGGCACGCCGTAGCGCGTGCCTTCCGGTGAGAGCCGCGCCGCCTGATGTGCCGTGGATAGCTCCCGTGTGGGCGCGTACCAGCATCGGCCGCGTTCGGCCTGGACAATCCATTTACACGCCTCCGCGGGATCATCAGTCAGGCGAAAAATGTTCAAATCCGCCGCATCGATGGTCTGAAATTTTTGTAAGAGAGTTACCCGCATCCAGTCGATCAAACCGGACCAATAATCGCGGCCGATAAGGATCAGGGGCCGCGGATCTGTTTTCATGGTTTGAATCAAGGTCAGTGACTCGAAGCACTCATCCAGGGTGCCGTAACCGCCGGGAAAACAGACGATGGCGTGACTGTACTTGACGAACATGGTTTTGCGGACAAAAAAATAGTGGTAATTCAAGCTGATGGTTTGGAAAAGGTTGCTGCGCTGTTCGTGCGGTAAACTGATGTTCAGACCCACGGACACGCCACCGGCGTCTTTGGCGCCCGCGTTGGCCGCTTCCATAATGCCCGGCCCTCCGCCCGTGATGACAGCGAATTTCTCCTGGGCCAGCAGCGCCGCCAGTTGCCGTGCTTTTTGATAATACCCATCCGTTGGCGGAGTACGCGCGGATCCGAAAATCGTCACCGCCGGTCCCAGGTAGGCCAGGCTGTCAAAGCCTTCCACAAATTCCGCCATAATGCGGAAGATTCGCCACATATCTTCGGCGAACGGCTCCTTGGTCATCACGGTCTGCCGCATTTTATCGGCCATGGTCGAACCTCCATTTATGGGTGGCGCCGGACAATCCTGTGGTGGGTGCGGCGTACACGGCGGTCAAACCCCGCAGGATCATGCGGGGTCTCGCGCCCCCGCCCGCTGCTTCCCATCCTCCGTCGGCACGCCGTCCGCTCCCTCCACGGCCAGCGAAAGTTTGCGTTTCGGGTCGCCCGCCAGGTACAGCGTTCGCGTGGGAAACGCGAATTCAATCCCCGCCTGTTCATACGCCTGCATCAGGGCAAAGTTGAACCGTTCGCTGAACGCCATATAGCCCCAATAATCCGATGCCGGCCGATAATAATAATACACCTGGATATTCAGCGACTCCGCCTTGAACTCGTTGAAAAAAACCCGCGGTGGATACGATTGTGGATCGGCCGGATCGTGGACATTGGCGCGAAATTCGGCGGAAGCCAGCAGCGTTTTAATGATCTGCACTGCCTGCCGCACCTTCTCCGGCGGCGTATCGTACGGCACCGTTACATTCAGCGCCCGCCGGATGAAGGGCCGCCGGGTGTAATTTTGCACGCTGTTGTTGACGACGTCCGAATTGGGAATCGTCACCAGGACGCCGTCGAATTGTCGCAGGCGGGTGGAGCGGAACCCAATTTCCTCCACGGTGCCGCTGCTATTCTTGTACTGGATCCAATGCCCGACCAAATAGGGGCGGTCCAGAAGTATGGTAATGGAGCCAAAGAAGTTTTTTAGCGAGTCCTGCGCGGCCAGCGAAACCGCCAGCCCGGCAATACCCAACCCCGCCAGCCAGGAACCGATATCGCGGCCAAAGACCTCCTGCAGAATGAATAACGCCCCGATAATCGCGACAAAAATACGCAGGGTTTTGCGCACAATCGGCAGAATCTGTTCCGTGATCGGCGTATCGTGTTTGACGATAAACCGCTTCAGGGCCAGTTCCACCACGCCCACCACGTTGAAGAGGTACCAGAAGAAGGCGATCGCCGTCAGCAACAGCACCGCTTTGCCGACGATATCCCACAGGACTGCGGTCAGGTATAGCTGGCTCATTCCCAGCAACAGCAGACTGGTAAAGATGAAGAGATTGGCGGGGCCGGCGGCGCCATCCGTCAGCAGGGCCTGAAAGTGCCGGTGCTTCGACTCCAGGCGCGCCCCGACCCGCCGCAAGCCGCTGGCCACCAGACGCCCCAGCGCCACGCCGACAAAGATGGCGCCCAGCAGAATCAGCCAGTTGTAATAATGGTTCTGGTGCAGTAAATCCGCAAAACGAAATTCGTGGGTGACGCTGGTCAGCAGACGGTCCAACGATTTCGGCGCCGCAGGGGCATGCGCGGGCCCAGCGCCCACCACAGCTAGCTGCGCTGCCGGGCCAACGGCTTGCCCTCTGCGAACCACCGCGATGGATTTTAAGGCCGGCCCCTCGATCATAGTGATGCCATACTCCATCCTTCCGCGCTTCGCCAGTTAACGCAGGGCATCGTACATGGCCACGATGTTTGCCGGGGGTACATCCGCCATAATGTTATGCACTTGCTGGAAAACAAAACCACCGCCCGGTTTTAAAGCGAGCGTTTGTTCCCGTACGTGACGGCGCACCTCGTCGGGCGTGGCCCGCGGGAGAATCAGGCGGGTATCGCAACCACCGCCCCAGAAGGTGATGGCCTGGCCGAAATCGTGTTTAAGCCCGGCGGCCTGCATACCCTGACACGAAATCTGGACGGGATTGATCGCGTCCAGCCCGGCGTCAATCAGGTCGGGCAGCAACTCCCGCACCCCGCCGCAACAATGCAGCATGACCTTGACGTCCGCGATCTGCTTGGCCCGCCGCCACAGGAGGGCATGGCGCGGCTTAAAAAATTCGCGGTACATGGCCGGTGATATCTGCGGCCCCGATTGCATCCCCAAGTCGTCCCCGAACAGCACTACATCAATGTAGGGCCCAACCAGCGCCAGGAATTTCTCCAAGGTCTGCAGATGTTTTTGGCAGAGCCGTTCCAGGAAGTCGTGTGCCTTTTCCGGCTCGGCCGCCAACAGCATCAGAAAATTATCGTTGCGATAGAGAAACTGCCCCATTTCCAGGAGATTACCGCCAAATAATCCGATGATGGCGCGATCGGTTTGCCGGCGCAGCCGCCGGGCGCCTTCGCGCAGACGTCGCTCGCCGTCGCGTCCCTCGGCCAGCGGTCCCGGCGGCGAGGCAATGGCCGTCCACATGCTCTCGGTGAGTACGTCATCGATTCTTCGCGGATCGGCTTCTTCCTCGGCGAAGGGATAATAGGTTTGCTCAAAATAGAGCGTGCCATCCGGCATCTGGGCGATCACGCGACCCGTTTTTCGTGAGCGAAGCACCCAGCGCTGGCCGTCTCGTTCCGGCCAAGCCCATAGGGGCATCTGGCAGGGCGTTCCATCCGGTAAAATCCAATCGGCCCAACAATCATCCTCCTCCGCAAACGCCCGCCCCAGTTCGATGGTATCCACGCCAAACCGGTCCAGGACGTCCGCATCCACAATCGCTAGCTGCTGAATGGGGTCATAAACGCGAATCGGTCGTTCCGCCAGCCCCAGGTGCCGGCGGAGCCGCGCATACGCCATGGCC
>JAKCCC010000249.1 GCA_021838985.1 Planctomycetota bacterium | reverse complement strand
GTCGAGCATGGCCTTAAAAAAGCGCCCGTAGGCGCGTTGGTCACAGGCCAAAGCGTCGGTGTAGTTGCGTACCGGCGCGTTGGCGGCGCCGCCGCGCTGCGCGGCGCCGCGGGGTGGACGGCTGCGGAAAAAAGGGGTAATCATGCTGCCGCAGCGTTGCACCACCAGAGGCACACGGGCTTGCTTCGCCGCCGCCTCCAGTCCATCCTGCAGGCGGCGCCCGAGGGCTTCCAACCGGGCATACGGCTCGGAAGTTGCCAGGAGCCGCAACGTGGCGATGCCCGCGGCCATGGCGAGCGGATTGCCGGAAAGAGTGCCGGCCTGATAGACCGGCCCGGCGGGGGAAACAAGGTTCATCAACCGCGCTCTTCCGCCGTACGCCCCCACCGGTAAACCACCACCGATAATCTTGCCCAGGCAGGTCAAATCCGGCCGCAATTGGAAACGACCCTGGGCCCCGCCACGGCCCACCCGGAAGCCGGTCATCACCTCATCAGCCACCAGCAGCGCGCCAGCGCGATCGCATAACGCCCGCAGCGTCTCCAGGTAGCCGTCTTCCGGCGGGACAACGCCGATGTTGCCCATCACCAGTTCAAGGACCACCGCGGCGATCCGCGTCCCCTGCCGCTGAAAAAGCTTTTCCGCCGCGGGAATATCGTTATAGGCAAGCACGGCCGTATCCGCCGTTACCGCCGCCGGCACGCCCGGGCTGCTGGGGGTTCCGTGGGTGGTGGCGCCGCTGCCGGCCTGGACCAACAGCGCATCGACGTGACCGTGATAGCCGCCGGCGATCTTCACGATCAAAGCTCGGCCGGTGGCCGCCCGCGCCAGACGCAGGGCGCTTAATACAGCCTCCGTGCCGCTGTTGACAAAACGCACCATCGGCACGTGCGGCATGGCCGCGGCGATCAGCTCCGCCAGCGTCACTTCTTCCTCGCTGCAGCAGCCGAAGCAGGCGCCGCGGCTCATGCGGCTGGCCACCGCCGCCCGCACGGCGGGGTGGGCGTGGCCGAGAATCAGCGGTCCGTAACCCATCACGTAGTCAAGATACCGGTTGCCGTCCGCGTCCACGAGCGCCGCGCCCCGCCCCTGGCGGATGAACACCGGGGACAGGCCCACGTTCTTAAACGAGCGAACCGGGGACGACACGCCGCCGGGCATCCGCTGCGCCGCCCGAAGAAAAAGACGGTGCGATTGTTTATAGCGCCGGACCGAGAGCCGCATCTTTCTCATTCGGGCAAGTATAGCGGATGAGGATTGCCTTGACACTGTTCCTGTGCCGTGATAAATGGTGCATTAACGGGTGCGTGCCGGGGCAGTCAGGCGGAGGCGGAAAGCCGTAACGCGGCGTGGGCGCAACCGGAAGCCACTTTACGGGCACGGGAGAACAACCGAATGCGAACCTGGCGGTGGATGGCGCGGGCGGCGATTTTCGCCGGAGGCAGCTTCGGATTCGGCGGCGCGGGGTTGCAGGCGGCGCCGCCGGCGCCCAACCCCACCGTCACGGCGCTGTCGCCAATCGACCGGACGGCGATTTCGAGTTATGTAGACTACTATGCGACTTTACTCAAGTCGGCCGTCCAGTCCGGCCGGATGGTGCGCGACCGACGGGCTTTGCTCTACCCCCTGCGGCGTCCGCAGCAACCGCCGTCCGCCGTGTTTTCCGAACATTACGCCAGTACCCTGACGACGACCCTGCAACCCCTGCTGAATCGGCCGACGCTGGCGCTGAACGTCATGATCACGTTGGCGAAGGCGCGGGACCTGGCCACGCAGCCGGCGCTGCAAGCAGGTTTGAGCAATTCCAATGCGGCAGTGCGTTATTGGGCGGCTTGGGGCTTGGCGCAAATTTGGCCCGGAGTGGAACAGATTCCGCCCGCGTTCCAGCAGGCGATCGCCGCCGTGGAAACCGCGCTGGGCCGGGAGACGGACCCCGTGGTGATGCGCCAATTATGCGCCACGCTCCTGGCGGCGAATCCGCAGGCTAATCCGAATCTGCTGGCGGCGGCCCCCCTGGTGATCGCGGCGCTGCGGAAGATCGCGGCGACCTACGCCAAGGCGCCGCCGGATAATCCGCAAGTCACCGCGGACATCGTTATGCAGTTGCACACCTGGCTGGACGATGGCGCGGTGCTGACGGATGCGCAAAAAAACGCGGCGATGACCGCCCTGACCGAGTTGATAAGCTTTCCGGCCCAGTATTGGAACGCCGGGGCGTTGGACACGGCCTCGCAACTGCAGGTCAAGCGGCTTATCGCCGCGGGCCTGGACGCGATGAATGCGGTTTCGTCCACCGCTGATTTTTCCATCCGTGGCCTGGGCGCCGCCAGCACGCCGACCCAGGTGGGCGGGATTCTGTTGCGGATCAACGAATTAACCGGCAGCCAAGAGCAAAAAGGACGGGTGCAGAAGCTGTTTCCCCTGGTGCCGATTCCGCCCCGCATTCCGGGCGGCGCCTAGATGGTTATGGGCCAGGTTTATCCAGAGGTGATCGCCGTGCCGCCGGTCCAGCGGCCGTTCCAGGCAAGTGCGACGCCGCCCGGTAGTAAAAGCATTACCAACCGCGTGCTGCCTCTGGCCGCCCTGGCCGCCGGGGAAAGCACGCTGCGCGGTGTGCTGCTGGCGGAAGATACGCAGCACATGATGACCGCGTTGCGGCAATTGGGTTTTGCGCTGCAGATGGATGCCGCGGCGAAAACCGTGCGTATACGCGGGGGGAGTGGGAAAATACCCGCCGCCAATGGCGCGCTTTTTTGCGGAAACTCGGGTACGACGCTGCGTTTTTTAACCGCGATTCTGGCCGCCTCACCGGGGCGTTATCGGCTTGATGGGGTGGAGCGGATGCGGCAGCGCCCCATCGCGGAATTGGTCGAGGCGATCGGCGCGCTCGGCGGCGAGGTGCGTTACCTGCGGCAGGCGGGCTATCCACCGGTGGAAACCGCGGGCCGGGTCTGGCGCGGCGGAAGCTGCCGCTTCACCGACGCGCCAAGCAGTCAATACATCTCGGCGATTCTCATGGCGGCGCCCCTGGCCGAAACGCCGGTGGAGGTGGTGCTGGACGGGCCAATCACCAGCGAACCTTATGTGACCATGACCCTGGCGATCATGAAGCGTTTCGGCGTGGCCGCTTCCGTTTGCTGCCCTGGCGCCAGCGCCACGAGGCGAGTTGTGCATGTACCGGCGGGCCGGAACTATCAGCCTTGTGATTACACCGTGGAGCCGGACGCCAGTAACGCGTCCTATTTTCTAGCCGCCGCGGCGGTTATCCCGGGCGCCAGCGTCACCGTGAAGGGTTTCGGGCGTGATTCGCTGCAGGGCGATGTGCTGTTTGCGGACGTGTTGCGCCAGATGGGCGTGGACTTGTTCATGGGGACGGATGAAATCCGCGTGAGGGGGCCATCGGAGTTGGTCGGTTTAAACGTCAACCTGAACTCGCTTCCCGATATGGTGCCCACGCTGGCGGTATTGGCGCTTTTTGCCCGCGGGGCCACGCATATCGCGGATATCAGGAATCTGCGGCTGAAGGAAAGCGACCGCCTGGCAGCGCTGCAAACGGAGCTAGCGCGAATGGGCGCGCGGGTGGATGCCACCGCCGACAGCTTAACCGTATTTCCACCGGAAAAGCCGCGGGCAGCCCGTATCCGCACGTACGACGATCATCGCATGGCGATGGCGTTCGCGGTCGCCGGCCTGCGGGTGGCCGGATTGGAGATTGAAAATCCGTCGTGTACGGCCAAAACCTATCCGGACTTTTTCGCTGATTTTACGGCCCTCACCGCCGGCGGATGACCAGCCGACCCTATCACCACAGTCCCCATGTCCTTTGGGCAGCGACGGAGCACGGACATGTTCATGGCGCCAAGGTCGCCGCGGAATAGCGCCCATGCAAGCTTCCTTTCCGGCTGGCGCGATCGGCAGACCGGTCGATACCGTTGGTCCAGATCGCCAGGCTTGGTGCACCGTTTCAAATTAGCCGCTTAAGCCGTCATGCTGCGTACCGTTGGTTCTTCGGCGTGTTCGACAGCCAAATCAGCCCTTTCAATTGTCGAGCCTGTTGATCAGGCCGGAGAGCATTTTGGAAATTTCTTCCAGATCCGAACGGAGTCGGCAATGGAAACGGGCGCGCGATGGAGTTGATCGGAAGGAAGCCGTAGCCACGGGGGACTTTTCGGTAATCGCGCAAATGCAATCAGCATAGGAAATGCCTTCTTGATAGACGATCAGTTTTTCAAAGGTGAAAGCCATCCGCCCTCCACTAAGGAGAACAGAGAGTAGAGAGTAGAAAGTAGAAAGCAGAGGGTATACCGCAGGTGGCGTTATGCTTGTAAGCGCCCGCCACTCTTTTGTCCCGACCGTATTTGCTCTACTGTCTACTTTCTCAAGTCTCCTGCTCTATTTTTTTCGCCC
>JAKCCC010000248.1 GCA_021838985.1 Planctomycetota bacterium | reverse complement strand
CCTCCAGCCGGGTGCCGCTTACGCCAGCGTGGTATCCCTTTTCGTATCCTAATCGGGCGCTACCCGCCCAGCAACCGCCGCGTGGCCCTGGATAGTCTCCGCATGGACGGCCGCAGCCGCCGGGGGACGCCTCCCTTTCACGCCGAGGATGCGTGGACTTTTCCGGCGCCCTTCATCCGCCTTGGGGGCCGGCAGAGAGCGGGGGCGATTGGCCTGGCGGCTCGTGTCAGGCCCTGCGCTGAAATTTCCCCATCGCGGCATCCTCAGCCGCCTGCGCCACGATGGTAAACGTCCCCAATATGTGCGCGAATTCCTGCTCCGTTAAGACGTACAACTGGGCGATCATGGCGTCGAGTTCGGCGTAGGGCCCGGCCCACCAGAATCCTCCATCCGCTGGCGGGGCTGCAATGGGATGGCCCCGCCTGGCGCCATAGCCATGATCTGCTGCTTTATTAATCTGGCCCCTTCGTGGTTCTCAATGATTTTGAATGCGGCGCTGTTCATGAGGGCGTGCATGTAGCAATGATGAACGGTTAGCACCAAATCCTGGAGGGGCTGATCCCCCTCAATCAGGATGACCTTCAGGCCCATCCCTTTGCACTCGTCGGCGTGGATATGCCTGCTGTGCGCCTTGTGGCTACGGTAGTCGGCGAGCTTCTTGGCTATTTTCGACGCCTTGGTGTCTGCGTCGGGCTCACCGGCGAACATCACTTTCGAGAGTTGCTCTCGTACGAAGCCATTGGACCATTCGATGGCGTTGGAGCACTGTCCCAGAAAGGTGGGATGATATTTTCCGATAATGGGCTGCCAGACCGCGGCCTTCGCGGGGTCGGACTTAATTTCCTTGACCGCCTGCTTGAATTCCCGGATCACGCCCTGGGCGGGAACCCCGCGGACCTGCGGGTCGATCGGGCCGAGATTGGATTGCTTGCCCATCAGGATTTCCCTGCATGAGCAGGCCATAACTGTTCCCGCCGACATGGCGATTTGCGGCACAATAGCGCGGATGTTGCGGTCGAACATTTTTTGCAGGTAGTCAACGATGGACTGGGTGGACGCGATATCACCCCCCGGCGTGTGCAGGATGAGGTCCAGCCCTTTGCTCCGGTCGAGCTTATGCACGGCCATCATGAAGCCGTTTTTGTCCTCGTCGTTTATCTCCGTGCCGACTACCTGCGGTTTGGAAAGCCAACCCGAATAATAGGCAATAATGTTACGCGTCGTCCGCTGATGAAGTTGACCAAGGTACTTTTTTCGCACCGAGTCCAAAGCCTGCTGGGCCATCGCCTGGTGGTTGAGGATTTCTTGATTAATCTCGTTTTGTACATCGCCCCAATTCGGCATACGACTCTCACCTCGCTGGCGCGGGCCACGGCGTCGTGGTCGTTGTGATCGTGGGCGCCGCGGGGAATGGCCAAGGCTGCTCGAGCGAGTAACTGTCCTCGGGAGAAGCTGCCGGTGCGGGTATAACAGGCCGGAGGTAGCGCCGATAAAGAAGAGCCAATCTGGCGGCCTCCGACGCTGGTACGCTAGCCCGCCGCTTGTTCCGGCGTCCAGGTCGCCGAAGAAGGCGACTCGACAAGGCGAGCTGTTTTGCCGGCCGTCCCATTATTAGCTCCTTTCTGGGGGGGGTGACTCACCAATCAGTTTAGCCGCTACAGGGCAGGCGTCAAACGGCCCGCGATGCGCGGCGGCGTATCCGCGACTTGAATTCCGCCAGCGGGGCGTCTTTCACTTCCTGCGGCACGATTGGGAAGGTGGACAGAATGTGGGCGAATTCTTCTTCGGTCAGGCCGTACAGGTGGGCGATGATCGCATCCAATTCCGCCCGCAGTTTCAGCCGATCTGCCCCGACAACGACAACCGCTGGCAGCCTTCGGCGTCGACGATCGCCACCGGAACGAACGCCTTCAGCGAAACCCACTCGCTAAGCGCACGCCGCGGGAGCCGGCCCGCCCGCAGCTGAATTTCCCCAAGCGTCCGCGGGGCCTGCCACTCTCCACGGGTTTCGACGGGGTCGGCGGGCTGGCGTGATGAGGACCCGGGCGATGGCGCGAAAAGGCACGGGGGCCGCTGGGCCGCCGCGAGGCTTCCGGGACAGTACAACAGGCGGGCCGTACCGCAATGCGAGCACCGCTCGTAGAGCCGCGCCAATAGGTCGGCGAGGCGCTGGCCGATCGCGTTGTTGTGTTACCAGCGTCCCCACGAGGAATGCCACCGTAGCACCGTTGCGGAGCGGTTAGCGGACCGCCTGAACGCCGCCATCGTCGCGCTTTAGCGGTCTAAACGGATGGAAACCATCCTGCAGAGGACGTCGGCGCCAGCCCCGAGGTCGCGAAGGAGACTCGCCACGAGTAGAGCCCTGAGCCGCTCGGCGTCCGAGAATATTTCCGTTGGTGTCCAGGCGGGCTTCGTGCTGCGTAAACCATAGTGCGTGTAATAGTTTCGCATGCCAACCGCCCTGGCGACGAAGCTACGCAGATCGCCGGAGGTAATCGACCCGCGCAGTGGCTCGGGCATCTCTTCCAGCATCGTCAAAAGTCGCTTGCGCAGCGAATACTCGTTGGCATACTTGAGGCGGGCTTTCAGACTTTGCCTATGATCACCCTCGATTCGTGAGGGGATATGGCCGCACATTTCCCCTATCAGTTTATCGAATTCGCCCTGGCCCATATACAAGCCCGTGCCGCGCGACCGGTGATACGCCTCGATCGCCTGCGTGATCGCCAGGAATTTTACATTTACCGACGGTGCCTCGTGGAGCTGCGAGCTGAAGTATAAGTCGGTTGCAAGAACGTGCTGGTCGGACCGCTGGAACCATTGCTCGACAAGGCGCGGAAAGCTATCCCTGAGCGCCTCAAAGCCGCGGGATAATAGGACCGTTCTGATCGTGCCGGGGTTGGGGCTCAACCGTTGCTGGTAGAGTAAGGAGATTGGAGAGCGGTCCGCCGTATCGTCGTCGACGCCGAACGGCGCCAGATTCCACCACACGATGCGGAACGGAAAGTCGGCGAGAAGGGAGAGAAGGCACTGCAGTTGCCACGCGATGTCGCGGGCGCCGTTCAGTGTAATGGGGCGACGCGGTCTTACCTGAATATACGCGCCGCTGTGGATTTCAACCGCCGTTAGGCTATGCCTCATGCCCAGGTTTCTGCCCAACTCGACGTCGGCCCTTCCATGAGGGAGTGAGGCAGAAATTGGGTTGGGCGCCTGGGCCTCGAGCCGGACGCTGCGTGGCGGGCCTTCGTCGCATTTGATGTCGAAGAAATGCGGACCTAGCCACTCGTCCAGCCTGTCCAGCCCGAACGAGTATCGACCGATCTGAAGGGACTCGGGGGATTTCACATTGGTGCCGATCAGGGCGCAACGGGCCGCGAGGTGCGTCATCGCGATTCCGGTGTCCACGCCGACGTGGGTCTCGGTTCGCGCAAGACGTGAACCGTCCAGGGTGACAGGCTCCCCGGTGGCAAGAACGCCGTGCAAAACCGGCAGTTCCTGGGACAGCGCTTCAACACCGGAGACGCCTGCCCGCGGATTTTCCGTCAGTTCAACCGTGACGCCGTCATCCGGTTTGTAGATTAGCCGCCCCTTGATGCGGTGCGGCTCCCTGCCCGGCAGCCAGAAGCTCCCCCAACCTTCGAACGGTTTGTCGAGTGCAATACGCATCACGTCACGCGGAGTTCCATTCTAGCGAGCGATCCTAAATTCCTCCATCGCGGCATCCTCAGCCGCCTGCGGCACGATGGGAAACGTCCCCAATATGTGCGCGAATTCCTGCTCCGTTAAGACGTACAAAAGGGGCGATGCCGGGGTGGGATAACTTTTCGGGGGTGGAATCTCCGCTGATACTCCACCGCCAATTCACGAACGCAGCGCCCCGTAGCCGGCCATGTCCTGGCCGTTTAATTGCCACGACGACCTGCTGCGAGTGTACCCGGACTCTGTCCAGCGCGAATCGCCGCCCGCAAGCCCCGCCACACCTGCCCGCCGCTCGCCGGTCTGCGAGCCGCCCTCTGGCGACCTGGCGGGGCGCCGCGGGGCGATGCGGGTGCGGGCTTTGACCGCAGCGCCGATGGGGGCATCGGCGGCTACATGGCCCCGGGGCGCGCGGGCCTGTCGCCGAAGTCGCCGAAGAAGGCGACTCGACAAGGCGAGAAGGCGACTCGACAAAGCCTGGTCGCCAAAGGGCGACGCGAGCGGCACGTTAAACGTGCCGGCTAAATTCCGCCAGCGTGGCGTCTTTCACTTCCTGCGGCACGATGGGGAAGGTGGACAGAATGTGGGCGAATTCTTCTTCGGTCAGGCCGTACAGGTGGGCGATGATCGCATCCAATTCCGCCCGCAGTTTCAGCCGGCCGGCGGGATCGGTGACGCCATCCTTGTGGCTTTTCAGGCCCACCGACTTGGCCAG
>JAKCCC010000247.1 GCA_021838985.1 Planctomycetota bacterium | reverse complement strand
AGCCGATGTGTGAGAAGCTTTTTTTTCGCAATGCCCAAGGGTTGCTCGAAATAGCTAATAGCCGGGCCAAGGCGGAAAAGGTGCTCATTTTCGCTCCAGAAAAAAAATAATCGAGGGTAGCATCGTCACCGTGGGCTGAGTGCCGGCTGGGGCTTTGTCACTGCTTAACTTTCGGCTGTCGCGTCCGGAAGCCGTTCACCGGGTCGCCAAGGGCGACTCGCTACGGCGCCCCGGAGGCCGGTGCTGCGGGTTCGGTGGCGAGTCTGAGGCTCTTTCGCCAACCTGAAGTTTATCGTTTGACAATGCACTGGAAGGCTCAGCCGGGTTAGACGGGGCAGCCTTGTTGGCAGTGGGTCTTCAGCCAGGCGAACCAGGGATCCAGATGATCGCCCTGCGGGCAATCTTCCCGGGGAGCGACGGATATTTCCAGGAGTGTCGCCCCGGGGTTCAGGCTCTGGACATCCTGCCGAAAACGCGCCAGGTCGAATTTCACATGAGACAGCAAATCCATTTTGCTTAGGAGCAGCAGCGCCGCCGCGTGAACCAGGCCGGGATGCTTGGCGGCCTTGTCGTCGCCTTCCGTGACGCTGAACATACCGACTTTCACCGCCTGACCAAGATCGAAGGAAACCGGGCAGATCAGGTTGCCGACATTTTCAATCACGAGCACGTCCAAGTCCTCCAGGCGGAGGCGGCCAATGGCCTGGCGGACCTGGTTGGCATCGAGGTGGCATCCATTGCCGGTATTGATTTGCACCACCTGATCGCACCAGCGGGCCAGCCGCTCGCCATCGCGGCTCGTGGCCAGATCGCCCGCCAACACGCCGAATTTTATGCGGTCACCGAGGCGTCGCAGGGTGGCTTCCAAGACGGACGTTTTGCCGCAGCCGGGGGCGCCGATCAGATCAATGACGAAAACGCCCGCCTGCCGGAATTGCACACGGTTAAGCGCCGCAATCTCGTCATTGAGGCGCAGCACATTTTCCACGAGTTGAACTTTTGTGGCCATGGGAAGGCTCCGTTTATACCCTAAGGATCCGTCAGGAAATAACCTTTACATTTCGGGGAACGTCGGTGTTTGGCGGGGCGCGGAATGTTAAGCCGCAAGCGGCTCGTGATCGCAACGGGTCGCCGCAGGCGACTAAACTTGGGGACATCGCCGGCGACGGACGCCCGGGCGCAGACCGGCCCGGCGGCACGCCGGGGGTCGATGCGCCAGCCAAGACGTACGGCCGCCGGCGGGGAGGGGTCCCCAATCGCGAAATAGGGCCACTGGAGATCCCTGCCACCCGTCGCTGCGCTCAGGCCAAGGACTCCGAGGTCGCGAGCTCCGCACGGTGCACTCTTTATGGCAGTTAGCTTAAACAGGCCCCTGGGGCTGTGCGGGAGCGGACGGGGTGCTCGCGCTGACCATTTCGGCCTCATCATACTCGAAGGACAGCAGCAGCATCTCCGCTCCATCCTCCAGCATGGCGCCGATGGCGCCGCAGGTGCAAAGCTCATCCACCAGCGCGGACTGCCAGCGCCGGCCGCAGGAAAGACAGCGCAGCTGCCACGGCGGCAAGTCCAGCTCCAACTGCGCGCCACTCCAGCCCGCTTCCTCCGCGGCGGACTTCCAGGCCCACTGCATGGCCTCCGGCGCAATGGCGTGCAGGGGGCCGATGCGCACCGTGACGCGGCGCAGCAGCGCCCCGGCCGGCAGCCGCCGCCGGACCAGCTCCACCAAGGCGTCCGCGACCGACAGTTCATGCATGGGCGGCTCCGACGAAAAATTCGGTGGTTAGTTGCGCCACCCCCAACTGCAAAACCTGCACGTAGTTTCCGCGTTCGTACAATTCCGGGTCCGCGGTATGGGTCAGGCTCATGCTGCCGCGCATCTGCTGGAGCGAGGCATATTCGTGGGTTTCCATCCACTGCGCCAGGTCCCGCCGCACCACCGCGAGATGTTCCGGCCCGAATTTCAGCAGGGCGGAGACCATTTGAATGGCCGTCGCACCGACCATGACGCACTTGACGGCATCCAAACCGCTGTGCACGCCGCCGGTGATCGCCAGTTCGCCGTCAATCTGGCCGTACATCGCCGCCGCCCAGCGGAGGCGTAGCAGCAATTCCTCCGGGGTAGAGCAGTGCAGGATACTTTTAGGTTGCAGATTCTCGAGGTCGAGGTCCGGCTGGTAGAAGCGGTTAAAGATCACCAACGTCCGGATGCCGGCGGCGCACAGGCGCCGGGCGAAATGCACCGGCGCCGTGTAGAACGGGGAAAGTTTCACCGCCAGCGGAATCGACACACTCTGGCGCACCGCCTGGATCACTTCCAACGAATCGCGTTCCACTTCGGCGGCGCTGCGGTGCGTGGACAAGGCCAGATCATAAACGTTCAGTTCCAGACCGTCGGCGCCGGCCTGCTGCAACAAGGCGGCGTATTTCACCCATCCGCCGGTGGTGCGGCCATTGAGGGAGGCGATCACCGGCACATTAACCGCCGCCTTGATCTCGCGCAAGTGCTCCAAATAGGTTTCCGGTCCCCAGTGGAACTCGGCGGGGCTGGGCAAAAACGTACCAGCCTCGTAGGTGGAATAATCGGCATGTTCCATCGCCCAGTTCAGCGCTACCTGATCGTAGACGAGTTGCTCTTCGAACATGGAGCGCAGGATGAATAACGGCGCCCCGGCATCTTCCAGCCGCCGCACCATATCGAGATCGTCGGTCAGCGGCGAAGAGCCGGGCAGCAGGGGATGGGGCAAGGCGAAGCCCATGTAAGTAGTGGCAAGGTCCATGGAGTACCTCCGTTTAGCATCCAGCCTTCAGCATCGAACACCTGGCGTCGCGCCTGACCGTCCGGTCTGGCGCTGCCAGCCCCCGGCGGCCTGGGGTCTATCCGCCGGTCGCCGTGGCCGCAACGGGCTGGCCGTTGGTCGGCGCCGGCGCCGGCGCGTCCGTCGGGAATACGATTCGCGCCAATTCCCGATACAGGGCCACCCGCTCGGTCGTGTTTTGCGCGGCTTCCTGGGCCAGTTTCTGGAAACGGCGCGGATCGATTTTTTCCACCATGGCAAAACGCGTTTCATTGCGGCGGTAATCGCCCACCGCGGCGCGAAGATTGAGCGCATCGATCTGCAGCGGCGGTTTGCCTTGCGCGACCAGCCGCGGGTCATAACGGTACAGGGGCCAGACACCGCTTTCCACCGCCAGTTTCTGCTGCTCCAAGCCGCGTTTCAGATCGTAGCCGTGGGCGATGCAGTGGCTGTAGGCGATAATCAGGGAGGGACCGGGATAATCCGCCGCCTCACGGAAGGCTCGGACCACCTGATTGTCGTTGGCGCCGAACGCCACGCTGGCCACATAGGCGTGGCGATAGCTCATGGCCATCAGGCCGAGGTCTTTCTTCTGGGTACCCTTGCCCGAAGCGGCGAATTTAGCCGCGGCTCCGAGCGGCGTGCCCTTGGAGCTTTGGCCGCCGGTGTTGGAGTACACTTCGGTGTCCAGCACCAGGATGTTGACATTGAACGGCAGGCTCAACACATGGTCCAGTCCGCCATAGCCAATGTCATACGCCCAGCCGTCACCACCCAGGATCCAGACGCTCTTCTGGACCAGATAATCCGCCAGTTGCGCCAGCCGCACGGCTCGGGGATGCGTCTGGCCAGCCAGCAGTCGGCGCAGCTCCACAACGCGCCGCCGCTGTTCGGCGATGCCCTTCTCCGTGTCCTGGTCCGCGGAGAGTATTTCCCCGACCAGAGTCTCGCCGATGGTTCCGGAGAGTTCCTTGAGCAGCCGGATGGCATGTTGCTGATGCTCCGTGCCCCCCATGCGCAGACCCAAACCAAACTCAGCGTTGTCCTCAAACAGCGAATTGCTCCAGGCCGGGCCGCGGCCCGCCGCGTCCATGGCGTACGGCGTGGTCGGCAAGTTGCCGCCGTAAATCGAAGAACATCCGGTGGCGTTGGCGATTAACAGCCGGTCGCCGAACAACTGCGTGAGCAATTTGACGTACGGTGTTTCACCGCAACCAGCGCACGCCCCGGAGTACTCAAACAACGGCCGCAGCAGCTGGCTGGATTTCACATCCAGCCGGACCAGGCGCGTCCGGTCCACTTCCGGAAGGCGCAGGAAGAAATCATAATTGAGTTTTTCGCGCTGGCGAATCGGCGGCTGCGGAACCATATTAATCGCCTTGCGGCGGGTGTCGCTCTTATCTTTGGCCGGGCAAACCTGTACGCACAGACCGCAGCCGGTGCAATCCTCCGGAGCCACCTGCAGGGTGTAGGTCATCCCCTTGAAATCGGGGGCCTTGTAGGGAGTGCTACGGAAACTTTCCGGCGCGTTTTTCAGCTCGGCCGGGTCGTACACCTTGGCCCGAATGGCGGCATGGGGGCATACGAAGCAGCACTTGTTGCACTGAATACATAGGGCCGGTTCCCACAGCGGAATC
>JAKCCC010000246.1 GCA_021838985.1 Planctomycetota bacterium | reverse complement strand
CGCGTCAATTCTAGCGCCGCCGGGCGCGCGGGTCAAGCCGCGGCGCCTTACCCGGGGGCTGGGCTGCGGCGGGGCCGCTGGCTCGACGGCACAGCGAAGTGTGCCCACCGTGGCGGAGCTTCGACCCGCTGCGGATTCCTTCCCTGTTCCCGGCACTCCCAGGTCGTATAAGAACGTAATACTATCCCTTGACGAGGGCGTATGACCTGGTATAAACTTCAGGCATGCGGAGGCCTTTGTTCCACGGGAGTTGCGCCATGCCCGCCCTTTCCCAATCGGTTTTCGCCGCGGCGATGTTTCACTTGAATCTCTGGAATCCCACGGGCGCGGGACTGGGCGTCGCGGCGCTCTTGTTGACGGCTTTTCTGCTCGGGATGATCCACGGCATCACGCCCGACGAGCACACCTGGCCGATCACCTTCAGTTACGCCGTGGGCAGCTACAGCTGGAAAGGGGGCATGCGGGCCGGTCTGCTGTTTTCGCTGGCCTTTACGCTGCAGCGGGCGATCGCTTCCGAACTGGCCTATTTCGCGGTGAATGGCGTCATCCGGCATGCGCTGCTCGACGTTCTGCAGGCCCAGGTGTTTAACGCTTTGATCTACGTCGTGGTGGGAGCGGTGATGGCCGGTTCCGGCCTGTATGTGCTGTACCGCGGTAAAATCCCCCACCTTTGGCATCGTCATACCATCACCGCGGAGGGGATCGCCAATCCCCAGGCTTTGCCCGTGTATATGCCCCTCGTGCACGGCTTCATCGCCGGCTGGGGCACCGGCGCCTTTGCCATGATCGTCTATCTATTCCTGGCCCCGCATATGCCGGGGCCTTGGACGGCCTTTCTACCAGGCGTATTTTTCGGCCTCGGCACCACCTTGATGCAGATGCTCTTTGGCGCCGCCTTCGGGCAGTGGATGGCGCGGCGCAAACTCCGGGACGAGGCCCGCGTTCTTCTGGCCCGGCTGATGGCAGGGCGGACCCTGGCCTGGGCAGGCAGCGGTTTCGTGCTGGTGGGGCTGCTGGAGGTACTGCTGCCTGGGCTCGGGCGCTGGCAGGTGAATACGGGAATCAAGGTGCACAACCTGGCGCACCTGGGTGTGGGCTTCTTCCTGGCGGTGATTCTTCTGTTGACCGTTGCGGTCTATTCGTTTGCCCGCTCATTGCGCGACGTATCCCACCTGAAAGCGGCGGCGTCAGTTTCCCCGGAGGCTTCCGCTTCGGCCGATCCGTCGCTATAATAATAGCCACGGATCATCCATTCGGTTCAGGCTTACATGCAACGACCCGACCAGGTGTACACTACCGCACCCGCGGCTTTGACCGCGCCGCAGGTGGCGGGCCAGGCCAGCGGGCAGAGAGCGGCTGCGTCGCCGGCCGCCATCACTTCCGGGCCGGCACGGCCGGAATCCCCAGCCGCCCAACCGCCGCGATGCGCCACCGGCGCGGCACAGCCGGGCGCGGCGCGGTGGATTTGGATGGGCCTGCTCGCCGCGGGTTTTTTCCTCCTGTACCACATCAACTTCGAGCAACTACTATCGGTTTGGCTGAACAATCCAAACTTCAGCCTCGGCCTGGCCATTGGACCGTTGGCGGGATGGTTGGTCTATCTGCATTGGGGGCGGCTCCAACAATTGCCTGTGGAGCGCCAAGCCCTGGGATTGGCGCTGCTGGTTTTTGGCGTGGCCAGCCAGGTGTTGTTTCTGGTTTGCGGGCAGATTCAATTCTCTCATATGAGCATGTTTGTAGTTTTGTTCGGCCTGGTGCTGTGGCTGCTGGGTTGGGAGCACCTTAAAATTCTTTGGCTGCCCATTTGCTATCTGGTGTTCATGATCAATCCGCCCCAAGCCTTATATGTCAAACTCACCACGCCCCTGCAGTATATTTCCGCCTCGCTGGGGGTGCATCTGCTGCCGCTGTTCGGAATTCAAGCGGTGCGAACGGCCACGCAGATTAACATTCAAACCGGCACCCAATGGCAATCCTTGAATGTGGCGGAAGCCTGCAGCGGCATACGCCTGCTGACCGCGTTTTTCGCGTTAGCGATTATTCTGGCCTATTCCACGAACCGCCCGGTCTGGCAGAAAATAGTTCTGGCTCTGTGGGCGCTGCCCGTGGCAATTTTTTGTAATGGCCTGCGCGTCAGCGTCACCGGTGTGCTGCTCGTGACGCTCGGGCCGCAATGGGCCCGGGGCAGCACCCACGCGGATGTAGGCTTGCTGATGCTGGCACCGGCCCTGCTGCTGCAATGGGGCCTGGCGCGGCTGATCGACGCCGTGGGAGCCCGCTGGTTCGTGGAAGACCCCGCCAGCGCGCGCGCCGCCGTCCGCACCGCGGGAGGGGCAGGGACATGAAAGCGATTTCCCCCACCCTGGCACGCCATCTTCCGCCGCTATTGGCTCTCTTGATCCTGCTCGGCGGCGTGACGGCTCTGCTGGCCGTGCAGCGTTCCTTTCACGTGGTGCTGCAAAAGCAACCCACGCCGCTGCAAAAACCTCTCTATACGCTGCCAACCCGTCTGCCACCCTTTCTCGTGCGGCCGGGGTGGGTGGATCAGAAACTGCCGCCGGAAGAAGTGCAGGCCCTGGGAACGCGGGATTATCTTCTGCGGAAATATTGGTACAGCCGGGCGGCGCCGGACGCTCCGGCCGCCATCCTGGCACTCAATATCAATTATTACCCGACGAGTTTCGCCACCCCCCATGTGCCCAATGTCTGCTGGGCGGGTATCGGGCGCAAGCGTATTTATGATTCTCTGATTACGGTTCCCCGCGTGCCGCACGCCAACGGGTCTATCGGTCCGATACCGATGCGGTTCCTATCGTTCGCCGTGGCGACGGGGGGTTCCGCCATTTTGCCGTTGCTGAATACTTCGTCCCATGGCGGCCGCTTCATTAACACCGCGTACACTTTCCAGGTGGATGGGCGATACGTGGCGGACCCCCAGCAGGTTAGCGCCCTGTTCTGGCGAAAGCACAGTCGCTTCGGTTACGATGCCAAGATCGAAGTGGATATTCTCGGTCCCAGCCGCCGGGCAGTGGCGCGGCGGCGCATTACCGCCTTTTTGCGGGCGGCGCTGCCGGCGCTTGAAAAATGCCTGCCGGATTGGAGAAAACTCAACCATGGCCAAACGGGTCAATAAAAAATTCGTGTTCCTGTTGCTCGGCATCCTGGTGGTGATTATCGCCGGAAGTTTCGGCTTGGTGTACGCGCTGCATGAATATCAGAATAATCCCGTACGACTGCGCACTGCGGCGCGGCAGGCCCTGCGCACGGGCAATATGGATCGCGCCATTGCCTTATATCAGCGGGTGGTGGTGATCGATCAACGCCACGGTCAATCGTCCACTGCGGCCAGGCTGCTGGTGCGCCTGGGCGATTTGTATAACCAGACGACCGCCGCTCATCCGCACCGCTTTCAACTGGCCCTGCAGTGCTGGCGTGACGCGAGCCAACTGGATGTTTCCCTGCTGCCGCCGCGGCTGCGGCTTATGCGGGCCTATCAGCAAATCGCCCGTTGGGACCGTCGGCCGGCGGATTGGGCCAGGCTGGGGAAATTCGCTCGGGCGGTGGTGCGGCTCGATCCTAAAAACGCCCAGGCCTGGCGTTGGCGAGCCGAGGCGCGCCTGGCCGCGGCCCAGGGCCTGGCCGAGCTGACCAACGCCCGCTTTACCGTCGCCCGGCGGGACTTGGAGCGGGCCATCCGATTACAGCCCCAATCCGCCCGGTTGACCGCGTCGCTGGCGGCTCTTGATGTGGACCAGGCCAACAGCGAACTGCAGCAAACTGTGATCAGCGCGGCCCAGGCCACCACCTTGCGCCTAAAGGCGCTGCGCCGGCTGGATTCCTACACCCACCAATATGCGCACAACCCCTACGGCTGGATTGCCCTGGCGGACCTCAGCGCCGGGCTGCCCGGCCAGGCCGCGGAGGCGGCCCGGGCGCTGCAAAAAGCCGCGGCCTTGGCGCCCCATGACCCTAAGGTTCTCCAGGCCCAGGCGCAGGGGTTGATACGCCAGCAGGCCCCGGTTTCCAAGATCGCCGTCATTCTGCGCAAAATAATTACGCTGCAACCGGCGCGGATGCCGGGCTATATACAACTGGGCGAATTTTATCTGCAGCACCATGAACCCAACCGCGCCATCCCTTGCTTGGAGGAGGCCCTGCAACATGCCGCGGGCGGCTCTGGCTTTAGGCCGTTGCTCCACCAGGCTTGGCGGAACCAGGTCCAACAGGATTTAACCCGCGCCAACTTGGCGTTGGCCGAAGCCGCAACCCCCGGATCAATCCAACGCCAACGATACCTGCACGCCGCAAAAACCTCCCTGGGCAAGCTGATGCGCCGGGCGCCGCAGTCACCGTGGGTCTGGGTGTATCGCGGTCGTCTGTTCCTGGCGCAGGGGCGGCTGGCTTCGGCGAAGCGCTGGCTGAATCGCGCGGCCGCGACGCTTTCGCCCGCCAACCTCGCCGAACGGCCGCTT
>JAKCCC010000245.1 GCA_021838985.1 Planctomycetota bacterium | reverse complement strand
TCCGATCTGCCCCGCCAGTGGGCGGGCAGGCTGTGGCGAGTCGCCCGCGGCGACCCGGTGAACGGCGGCGGACGGGGTGGCCCACAAGTTAAGCGGTGACAAAGCAGTAGGCTGCGGCAGCCCCTGTACGCCCAAGGTACTGTGGCCGCCTGTAAGCCGTTCGGATCAGTGATTTGCGGATGGGTTGCCTACCGCGAACGGAAGGGGCTTGCGCCATTCGGCTGGCCACACCAGGCATACCGCTTTGGCCGACCCGCCATGCCTGGGAACTGGTCGCGCCGGCAAAGCGGCATACCGATATTGCCCGCTGGGCTGGCTCCGTTGCCACAAGGAAATCATCCCAGGCGGATGACGGCCCTGCCGCAGGTAGGCATAGAACAACGGCATTTCATTTTTGCCGCTGGCATGGAGCGTCAGACACCGGATACCTTTGGGGAGCGTTCCCACATAGACCGGCGCCGTGCCGGGCCGCGGCCGGACCAGGGCGAAAAACGCGATCTGGCGGCCATACCGCGCTCCCTGCAGCTGCCTGGCCGAACGCAACGCCGCGGCGGACGTCCACGGCGGCGTTCCATAAAACGCCATCGGCAGCAGCAAACGGGGATCATCCAGATCAAGCTTGTACATGAGCTGGTTGTAATCATAACGTGGCGTGGGCGTGCGGGATGGGCTAAAGGTTCTGCTGTAAGTGGCCTCGAAAAATACCTCCCGGCCGTTCCCGCGATCGAAAAACCAATCTTGGTTGGGGTTGTAAAAGCTCATCCGCGGAAAATGCACCACCCGTTGCGCGTAGCCCCAAGGCCCCAACGGCGTATCCCCGGCGGCGACAAAAATATCACCCATGGAGCCGGCGCTTCCGGCGGCGGGTAGCCGGATCCAGCGATGTCCGGAAATCCGTTTGATGTGCCACCGAACCCCCTTTATCCGCACCCAGCGCTGGCCCGCGATGATTTTGGTGCGCCATCGCATCGGCGCCGCGGAGGAGCTTTCAGCGATCAATAACCAGCGTCGCAGATAAGCATTCCATTGCACCGATCCGGCATGAAGAAGAACCGGTTTTCCGTTTTCGATATCACGCAGCGGCGCAAAATATGGCCCGGATTCGACCAGGCCGCGACCCTTCCAGCTGGCATATGTCTCTGGCTCGCATTCAGCCGTGTTCCTTCGCCAGCCCCAGCGCAGCGCCCCCGCCGCATTGCGATCAAATTGCGGGTGCGCTGCATCGCTGCCCGTCTTCAGGCAGGTAAAGGCTTGATAGTCCGACCTGTCCGCCAGGGCGCCCGCTGTGGCGGGAACACGAATCAACGGCAATGGATTGGCGAAATATATCCAACGTCGTCCCTGCCGCTTGATCATGAAACTGTGCCCCAAGGGGGCGGAACCATCCTGCAGCATTGGCCAGTTGGATGGAAAATCCACCACTAACTTAAATTGCCTGGTGCGGTTGTCGAATTTTACTAACCCGCGACGGTAGGCATAAAAGGAAGCCCGGTACTTGCCATACATGGCGTAAAGCGATTCACGCCCATGGTGGCGCAACACGGTCAAACCGCTGATCCAAGTCGGGCCGGGACCGGGAATCGGCGCCATAGCCCTGGGCCGGCCTTGCTTATCGCAAAAATAATGCAAATTCACACCGATCAGGGGATTCAAACCACCCTGGCCCGGCAGCAAGGACGTCGCACCCGTGACCGAAAAATTGCCTAACGGATATTGTGGTTCCAGCGTATCACCCCAGAACCAGTAAATCCGCCCACGGTAGACCGCATTCATCACGCCGTCGCTGCCGAACACGTCGCCATCCAGCAGTGGATGTTTCAGCGGCGCCGGCACGCCCGCCAGGACGCTGGCCCGATAGATTCCTCCACCGGTGATGCGGTACAGGCGCTCAGCGATGTCCGTCCGCTGCATTCTCAGAACCGCTCGCCCGCCGGGGCGGATCATTAGCGCCACACCACGGAAGCCAAATCCATCTTTAGGATAACGATACCCCGGCGAATGAACGAAAAAGAACACGGGCGCGTGCATAAGCCCCGGCTCAAAAAAAACCGCTTCGCCGTTGCTGTCGGTATACCTGCGAATGCCGTTGACCGTCTGCAGTCGGACCAGGGGAATCCCGCGGCCGGTTTGACCGTCTATCACCCGAATCGTGAAATAAGCCTTCCGCCCCACGATGGAACGCGATGGCCTGGTAAGCTGTGGCCCCGTGCTGACCGCCGCCGCGGTGGTCGCGGCCCGCGTGGAAGGCGCCACGACCGCCAGCACCATTATTCCGGAGAGCAGACCAGAAAGCCCATTCATAAGTTTCGCAGTATAACAGGAATTGGCCCTTCAGTCGGGGAATCGGCCGAGAGCAGGCGGCGGAGGGTGCATTTAGCCGCCGATGCCCGCACCTGTAGCCGCCGATGCCCTCATCGGCCAGACGACCAGCCGACGCGGGCGTCGGCTCTACGGGCGTACCCCACGCGGCGCGAAACTCGTATCTTGGAAACAGCGCTAAGAATGTAGTGCGGATGCCCTCATCGGCTGCCGGGCTAGGTAGGAACGCGGAATGAATCAGCAATAGATCGAAGAGCCACCCCAGTGGACACAGCCGGAAGTGCCGTGGCGGGTTCGACGGCACATCGGAGTGTGCCTACTACGGATTCATTCCGCGTTCCTACGTAATGCTATGTACCATGAAAACCCCGCGGTCAATACACGATTTTCATGGTATCCATGCCGCAGCCTTTTAGCATCACATCACGGGATGCGTCGAAACGCCGGCCTTACCGCAGCGCGATGGCCACGCCGGCCATGACGCTTTGGGCCAGTTCGTGGCTGGGGCCGATCTGCGCCTCGTAATTCACGAACAGGGTGACATTGGAGGCCAGGTTGCCACTGACGCCCGCGCCAGCCAGAGCCGAATCGTGCCCCTCACTGGGCGTATTGCTCGCGAACGATGATCCTCCCAATCCTGTGAATTGGGCAATCAGACCCCGGCTGAGGTTCCGGTATTCGTGCTGCCAGAAGGCGTTGACGCTGAAGTTCACCAACGGCGCGGTGGCCCGCGGGGCCCAGCCGTAATTGAGCCGGCCGCCGACCAGAGACCGCAGCGAATCGAAGGAAACCGGCGAAACGGCCAGGTCGCCGGCGCCGCCGCCGCTTTCCGTGTAACCGGACACGTTCAGATGGGTATAATCCAGACCCGCCGCCGGCCCCAGTTTCAAGCCCCGCGCCACATGAAAGTTGTAGCCCAGCATGGAGTCCACGGCGAATTGGTTACCGTACGGACTGCTGTCGGCCGTGGCCGCGGAAGGCACGGTAATGTTGCGATTCAGGCGATACGCGTTGTACGTGTAACTGGCCAGGGTATCCAGGTAAAAATGACTCTTGCGCACCCCCAGGAAAAGGCCCGGCGAATAGCTATTGGTGCGCAGGCGGCTGCCCAAATTGTCCAAACTGGCGCCGCTGTAGCCGTAGGCGAACAGCGCCCCGAGCACCAGGTGCGAAGCCATATTGTAATCCACACCCGTGATGACGCCGCCGGTGGTCAGGTGGGCGGACCCGCCAGTGGTCGTGCCGGGCAGGCCGTTAGCCATAATCACCTCGCCGGTGGCGAAACCGGAAAGGGTGTTCCGCGGCGCTTCCGATCCCGGAACCGGAACCGCCCCGCCTTGTGACGGCACACTATTAAACACGTCCAGCTCACTGACGGAATTTTGCGCCTGACGCCCGACAGACTGCATGGCGGAATTAAGCGCCGCGGTAAAGGGATCTGCATTGGGCGTATCCAGCAAACTCAAGCCGGCGGCGTTAAAGCCGCCGCTGCCGGCGAACAGGTCGGCGATTTCGCCATAGACACTTTCACTTTCAAAAACATCGTTCTGAATACCGATATTAACCATGCTCTGCCCCGCCAGGGCGGTAAGCTGATTCAAAATTGGCAGGATTTCGATCACGTCACGGGTGCTGGAAACCGTCTGCGAGAGAACCACGGGTTGGTTGGTCGCCTTGACGGAAGCGAACTGGCCCGTAACCGAGCTGGCGGTGACCACCGTGTATTGGTCGAGAGCGGTCGGCGCGAAGCCTTGGTTGAACGTGATGAACAAAGTGCCGGCCAGGTTGGCCGTTCCGGTGACGCTTAAGGTGTCATATTGCCCCGTATCCGGGCGACCGGAGATGGTCAGAACGATGGTGGATCGGGAATCCATCGCGTAATTGCCGCCGACGTTGATGGCCATGCCGCTGGTATTGTTGCTGTGCAGGGCGTTGATGTTTTCCAGGGTCGCGCCGATCAAGTTGACATTACCCACTCCCAGGGCGGTGGCGCTGTCCACAACGGCGGTGGCGCCGGTATCGATGTTCGTGCCGCCGGAGTAGCTGTTCTCGCCGCTTAAGACCAGTTCGCCGCCGGGAATGGTGGAGGCAATGGTCAGGGCGCCGCCGCCGCTGATGGCGCCGGAATAGGTTTCCGCATTGGCGCCGCCGAAGCCGTTGGCATC
>JAKCCC010000244.1 GCA_021838985.1 Planctomycetota bacterium | reverse complement strand
GTCGCCACCGGCGACCTCCAGGCTATGCGAATGACACGCCGTCTTTTCCCGTCACACGAAGCCGGCTCGTTGGAAACGACACTAGCGCATCATAGGCCTTAGCCCCGCCCGGTTCAACCGCGCCAACCGGCGCGGTTAGCGCTGGCGCGGCGCGGAAACGGGACGCGTCACCGCGTACCAGAGGGTGTGGTATTGCGGCCCGACGGTAAATTCGGTTCCGCCTGCCCGGTGCGTTACCGGGACTTCGCCTACCGGCCTGCCCGTACCATCGAGCACCTGTAGTCGCATCGTGCCGGGTAAATCGATGGTGGCGGTCACGCCCTGCGCGACGGTGGGCGCTGTTCCCCACTTGCTGTCGACGCTGGTGCGAGTCCTGTTCCAGCCCATATCGGTATTCTCCACGTCGCCGACCACCACCAGCAAAATTCGCCCGGATTGAGCGATCGGTTTATCGTCCAAGGCCCCCACGGCAACCGCGGCGAAGTTGCGGTGCGCCCGGTCCACCCGGATGGTTACATCGCCCAGCCGAATCGGCCGCCCGGCGATATAGCCCACGGCGGCCCGCACCGCCGGGGCATTAACCAGATATTCGGCCCCCCTGGGGTCAGCGGGATACCACAGAATCTGTCCCGTATCACTGGTAATAGCAGCGGTCGGAACGGTAACGGGAGGAACTTGCACCGGTCCCGGTCCGCCGGCGAAATGCCAGCCCACCGGCCGAAGAAACGGCAGGCATTTTTCCCGGTAACGGGGCCGGGGTGGAAACCAGCCCCACGGCCCGTCCTTGGCCACCAGGGCGGCGGCATCCGCCGTAGCCACAGTGGCTAGCACCGGCCTGGTTCCCACCGCTACGGCTCCTTCGCGAAACATCAGCGCCGCGATCGGCATGAACACCAGCTTGGCCGGGTCGGCACACATGTCGAAAAAACCGTTGATGCGATCCTGCTGGTAAACGCTGAGACGCGACGCCCAGTCAAATTCATAAATTCCGTCCCAATTCTGGAAAGCAGCAAACGAGGCGAGCAGGGGAAACATTTCAGCGCGATGAACGTTGGGCGCTGGCTCGTCAAACTCGCTGACGGTGAACGGCTTGTCGGCCATCCGATGCCAAGCCAGGAAGGCCATCCCCGCACCGTCCAGAGCGCCGACCATGGATCGGTTCGCGATGCGCCAGTGCGGTCCCCACATGCGCCCCAGAAACCGTGGATGTTCGAAATAGGCGTGCATGTCGACGTAATCATCCAGCCGGCCGGCGCGAACCAGGCCCAGCGCGCCGCCATAGGAAGCCTGCGTGTCGCAGATCGGCGCCCGCACCCCCAGGTGCCGCTTCAGGTAGCGCCGCATGCTTTGGACATACTGGCATTCCGTAGCGCTAAGAAATTTTTCAAAGTCCACCCGTTCCGCGGGCGTCATAACCCCACCCCACTTGGTGCGCCGGGCCGGCGTGGCGCCGTGCTGTCGTTTCCACCAGGCGCGCCACCGACCAGCCAGCACGCCCCGATACGGCTGCGGCAGCGCCAACAACGCCGCCAGCGGTGCATTGGTCAGAGAGTTTTCGTTGTTCATTTCAATGACCGCCACCGCCGGGTCCCGAGCATAGGTAGTTTGGGTGTAGGGGTTGTAGTGCGTCAGAAGCATTTTCGCATAACGCTTCTGCTGGGCGATAAACGGCGGATAGAAATTATCCAGTGCCTTGCCGAAGATGAACGTCGGACCGAGATCGGCCGTGCCGGGGTAGCGATAGGACACATGCAGATTCAGGTCGGCATAAATGCCGTGCCGCTGCAGCTGATAGATGAAGTAGTCCAGTCGGTCCAGCTGCCGCGGATCCAGCGCCCGCCCGTACGCTCCGCGACGCCAGATGCCATCCGGAGCGGGAAACATATCCATATGATGAAAGCGAACTATATTCACGGCGAACTTAGCCAGATGGGCGGCGATCCTCGGGGCCAACTTCTTCGGCGGAAAATTGGCGGCGAAAGTCACATTCGTGCCGAGCAGCCGCAATCGTCGTCCGCCTTCATAAAAGTGTCCCTCGCGAATCACCACCGGCCCGGCGGCACCGGCCGGCGGCGCGTTGAGAAACGACATATTGGTAAAGGACGCGGTGCTATCTAACGGCGGCATCACAAAACGGAACCAGCCGGGGGTGTGCTCGGTCACCTGGGCGGCGCCGCTTGCGGCCAGCATCAGCAGACCGCAGGCCAGTCCGCTGCCCCGGCAGATGAAATGGAAGGAAACCATCGGCTCGACTCCTTACTGTGGCCGCGGCCCTGGCGCCGCTGCCTGCTTCCCATAGCGATAATGTGAAAAAGCCCGGGCCGCCAGAGCCTCCACCAGGAGAACCAGCAAAGCTGGCCAGAGCAGCCAGTAGCCGATCGCTCCGCCGGCACCGGTCGCGGCCAAACCACCCAGGATCCGGGGGTGTTCCACAATGTCCTGCCTCGGCAACCCCAGCTCTTCCGCGACCCGCGCTGGTGGCACATGGCGAATATCCGCATCCGCGGGATCGATGTTTACGGCGACGAGCTCGCCGCCGCGCCGCCCGGCCGGCGCTGCCCAATCCTCACTCCCAGCTCCCACCGCGCCCCTTCGCTGAACCGTTCCTGAGCGCGGGGCTGCAGGCGTAATCCGTGTCGTTTGCGGAGGCTGCGGATTTTCCGGGAACGGGTCTGGCCCCACGGGACGATAAAACCCGGCCTGCCATAGCGGTCCGCTGACCAGCCGCATTGCTCCGGCTTCAGACCGGACCCGTACCGGCACCGCCATGCCGCCTGGCCCGGACCAGATGCCCGCGGGTGATGTGCCGGCACGATTGATGCCGCTGCCAACCAGCAGGTTGCGGCCCCCGTTGCGATCGGCCAGACTGTGGTACAGCAGTGCCTGGATCATGGGCAGCCAGGACGGCTGGACCGGGAAATCGTTCCACTGCGTGTCGCACGTACTCGCCCAGGCGATAACTGTTCCCCGCCCCACCCGGCGCCGGACCACGGCGGGCCAGCCGTTGGTGAAACGCAAAAGCACCTCGGCGGTGGCTGGCGGCAGGACATTCAGGCGGATATATCGCCACGTGCTAACGCGGTCCAGTCCGGTCGGAATGCCGCTTTGCGCTGCGGCGATGAAGGGCGCGGTCAGGAAGTTAATGGAACTGTGCAAATCAAAATGGACTACCCCCTGGCCGTCGGTGCGGGGTTGCGCCGCAGTCGCCACCTGCCCCCAGAGCGCCGGCGCCAGGTTGGCGCCACCGACGCCGAGCGCTTGATTCCACCGGGCACTGTCAAAACCGGGGCCGGGAAAGATCATGAGCAGCCCGCCCGAGCGTACATAGCGGCGCAGCCGCCCCACCAGCGCGGCGCGGGGCGCCTCCGTGTCATTTAAAATAACGCCGCGGTAGCGCCGCAAGGTGACATCCGTCAGTGGCAGCGCTCGGATGGTACTCGGGCGGAAGGCATTGCCGTGCCTCCGGGGCGCCAGCGCCGCCCGCAGCCAGACCAGGCCGGACGGCGCTGCGAATTCCCCCATTCCTTCGCCACCGCCGCCTTGCCCATCGACCAGTAACAGCCGCACCTGCCGCACCGCGCGCACTGCCAGGCGGCGGATACCCGCCACCGGCAGAGCGGCGGTGAGCAGGCGGGCTTCAATGGCGTGGGCCCCGGGCGTGGGAATCATCCGATCCAGAGGAATCTGCACCGTGACCGTTTCGCCGGGATTCAGGCGGGGGATCGTGGCGCTGCCGGCCGGCACATGGTCCAGAAGTAAGTGCACCACTACCTCCGCCTGCGGCGCTGCCGTGGCATTCAACACGCTTACGCGAAGATCTACCCGCCGGCCCGTGAGCACTACTGGACGGACAGTTTGCAGCGCGGTGACGGCCAAAGTGGCGGCGTGCGGATCCCCGACATCAATCACCTTTATCGTCGCCCCCAGTTTACGAATCGTCCGGATGAGGCGGCCCATAAGCCGTACCGTCGCGCCGGCATGAATGGTGTGCCGAGGGGCGGAGTTGGCCCGGCCGGTGAATTCCGGATCTTTAATTTCCGCTTGCGGATCTGGAGCTGGCGATGGCGATGCCGTGTGGTGCCAATCCGTCGACCTGCCGGGGATCAACCCAGAGCTCGGCGTCCGGCCCCCGGCCGGGGGGCTGGCCAGACCAAAGTCGGCCGCGGCGCAATCCGTCATCACCCACACGCTTAGCCGGCCTATGCGCCGCCGCGCCCGGCGCAGCAGACGCAGCGCGCTCTGCAATCCACCGGGGAGATTGACCGCGGCTTGAGTGGCCCGTTGCCGACGAACCAACTGGCCGGCGGCCGCCAGATCGCGCGTGGGCCGGTTCACCAGGGGCGCGGTGTAGCTGGAACCACGCAGGATAGCCACTCGCTGATTGCCCCCCGCGGTCGCCAGCCATTGCTCCAGCAAACGCCGGGAGCGGGCGAAGACTGATGGCGCCCCAGGCGGACGATAGGCCATGGGGTAGGCATCATTCCAC
>JAKCCC010000243.1 GCA_021838985.1 Planctomycetota bacterium | reverse complement strand
TGGTTCGGCGGACCGGGCGGGCCAACTCTTGTTCGGCGTATAAAACGCTGTATTTGAGCATCACGCCAATGGTCGTTTTGTACGCCACTACCAGGCCGAAACGCCCCTGCAGGAAACCGCCGCGCAAAAGATAATACTTCAGAAAAGTGCTGATCGGGCGCAACAGCAGATTAAGCCACGTTGCCCGCCGACCGCGGGCGAGCAGTTCGCGAGCCAGCAATTCCGCCCGTTCGGCCATGACTGGGCCGTCGTTAAAATCCGCCAGGCGGTACGGAGCGGTGCGATTGTGCCACAGCGGGGCGCGCAGCTTAGCGGTGCGAAATCCGGTCCGCGGCCGGCGGGTTTCCGGTAGACTGAGGCTGTCCCATTCCAGCCGGTCGCGGTGCACCAGCCGCACTTGATAGTCGGGCGACCAGCAACGCACCCAACGCCCGGCGATGAAATTCTGCCGCGGCATAGCCCACGCCGCTACCGCGGTCAGGCGCGATTCGGAGAGGGCCTGAATTTCCGCGGCCAACTCCGGTGAGCATTCTTCGTCCGCATCCAGGGCCAATACCCAGGGATGCCGGCATTGTTGAACCGCGAATTGCCGCTGGCGGTTATAACCAACCCACTCCTGCCGCAGCACGCGCGGCCGTACCGGGTGTCCACTCGCCCGGGCCACGGTATCGTCGGTGGAGCCGGAGTCAACCACCACGATATCGGCGCACCACGCCAGCGAATGCAGACACGCCTCAATTTGGTCGGCTTCGTTGCGACAAATGATACAGGCGGAAACCGTCGCCATCGTCTTACCCGATAAGGGTTAAAAATTAACAGGGAACCCTGTCGCTTGCGGTTTAGCCACTTTTTATTATTGGCTTTGGCCTTGCGTCAGCGACGGCCGGTACAGCGCGCTGCCGAAGGCCTTCTTGAAATCCGTCCACGTTGCCGTCTCGGTGGGTGCGGCCACAGCGTCGATCGCCATTTGCGTCTTGGCGTCCAGATTGTCGATCATATTGACCAAAATAGCCTCCGGAGTTTTCGGCAGTACCGCTGCGCCAAATTCCGGCTGACCGTGATGCGATAACACGATATGCTGCAGCACCATCGCCAGGTCGCGGCGCAGGGGCTTGCCGCGACGGCGGCCTATTTCGTCCGCCCGCTGCTGGATCCAGATTGCTCCCAAAGCCACATGTCCGACCAGCCGCCCGAGATCCGTATAGTCGAAACCGCAGGCGTAGGACAATTCCTCCGTCTTGCCGATGTCATGCAGAAATAAGCCCACCAACACCAGGTCCCGGTCGATGTCCGGATAGCGCGGGCAGATGACTAACGCTAATTCCAGGAGATTAACCGTATGCTCCAGCAAACCGCCCAACCACGCGTGGTGCAGGCTTTGCGCCGCCGGCGAAAGGGAGAATTTTTTCATCCATTCGGCGTCGTTTAAGAATGTGCCGACGAATTCAGATAAGTCCGGGTCCGTCACGGAACCGAGAACCTCCTTTAGGCGTGTCTGCATCGCCGGCACACTCTTTTGTGTTTGTTTAAGCAGTTCAGCCAAGTTCAGACGGCTAGGGTCCGTAATGGGCGCGATGCTCTCGGCGACCAGTTGCAAATGCCCTTGGTAGCTTTCCACCCGGCCCCGAATCTGCACGTAGCCGGGCGAGGGAAGTTTTTCGTATTGCTCCCGCGAAATATTCCACATGCGGCAATGAATCTGGCCGGTGGCATCCGTGCCGTCCGCCTTCAGATACAGCTTGTTGGTGCTAGTGGTGCCAAGTTGCTTGCCACCCAGAATAAAAACCTGATCAACCGCATCGGCTTCGCGTAATTGGGCGATGGCAATTCTGGCCATAAGGAAATTCTCCATCGAGCGCGGGCTTCCCGCGGAAGCTAAATTACGGGATTTTCCCGCCGACCACAAACCAGAGCGGCACGGCCGCCAGCTGGCGCATGGACGTGGAGCACGGTAACTTCGATTCGCGCTCGGGCGCCGTCTCCACGGCGAGGTCCTGAAAGTTCAGTCCCCGGCGCGATCGGACGGACCAACCCGTCTTCGGACCGCTAAACCGGGGCGCCGCCGCATCCGGAGCGGACGAACCTGCCGTCGGCGTTGCGCATAGATCCCGACGCATCGGCCTGGCCGGTGGCGCCATGGCGGCGTTCTCTTGGCCACCGGAAGTCTCAATGCCCCGACCCGCCCGACGCACGGGACGTCCCCCTCTATCGCGCCTTTGATCGCAACGCCGGTCTGGCCAAGGTATATCCTTCGGTTGGGGTTGCGGCCTGAAGGCCGCGTTGGGGGATCCGTGTCGCTCCCGGGCCACCCGGTCCGTAAGCAGCGTGAATTTGCCTTGGTGCGACCGTGAACCTATAGTGAACCGAAGGCTTCAGGATGACGAAAATCAGCACCCCGGAATTGGCTTGGAATGCGACCCGTGGCATGCCCGACGTGCAGGCGGCCTCTGACCGGCGCAACATCGCCATCGACAAGGTGGGCGTTAAGAATGTCCGCTATCCCATCACGCTGCGCCAGCCGGATGGCGGCTGGCAGCATACGATCGCCCTGATCAACCTGTATGTATCGCTGCCGCACCATAAAAAAGGCACCCATATGAGCCGGTTTCTGGAGATTCTGAACCGGCACCATCGCAGCATTACCCCGGCCCAAATCGTTCCCATTCTGCATGAAGTCAAGACGCGCCTGCTGGCCAATGACGCCCACATTGAAATCGTCTTCCCCTATTTCATCGAGAAGACGGCCCCGGTTACCGCGGCCCGTGGTCTGATGGATTATGTGTGTTCCTTTGAGGGCACCAGCGACGGCCAGGACGATTTTATTCTGGGGGTCAAGGCGCCGGCGACATCGCTGTGTCCCTGCAGCAAGGAAATTTCGCGCTACGGCGCGCATAATCAACGTTGTGAAATCAGCGCCCGCGTCCGTTTCACCGGTGAATTATGGATTGAGGATCTGGTGCGGCTGATGGAGTCCGCCGCCAGCGCCCCCGTCTACGCCGTGTTGAAGCGCCCCGATGAAAAATTCGTGACGGAACAGGCTTTTGATAATCCCAAATTCGTGGAAGATGTGATCCGGGACCTGGCCATGGCCATGGAAAGTGAGGACCGCATCACCTGGTACAGCGTGCAGAGCGAAAATTTTGAATCGATCCACAATCACAATGCGTACGCCCAGATTGAACGCCGCAAAGCGCCGTGCACGGTTTGCCCAGCATGATAGTTGATACCCATACGAGTATCTGGCAAAGTCCGGAACAACTCGGGGCGGAGGCCCCGGCGCACCTGGCGCAGCTGACGCGCTTTGGCGCCGAATATGTGCGGCTGCTGCCCAAAGCGGATACCGCCGCTCATCTCCTGGCGGCGGATCCGGTCGACTGTTGCTTCATTTTGGGTTTCCGCAGCCGCCTTCTGGGTGCGGAAATTCCTAATCGATTTATCGCGGACTACTGCGCCGAACACGCCGACCGGATGATCGGTTTCGCCGGCGTGGATCCAACCGACGATGGGGTAGCGGCCCACCTGGAGCTGATCGCCCGCGAGCCGCACCTGAAGGGGCTGGTGATCTGCCCGGCGGCGCAGAATTTTCATCCGTGCGATACCCGGGCGATGCGCGTATATGAGCAGGCGGTACGCCACAAATGGCCGATCATTTTCTTTTCCGGCCCCTATGCCGCGGCGGATGCCAGGCTGGAGTATGCCCGGCCCTGGCTTTGGGACGAAGTCGCGCGGGCGTTTCCCGGCCTGAAAATCGTGCTCGGCCATCTGGGCTATCCGTGGGTGGATGAAACCTTGCTGCTCATCCAGAAGCATGCGCATTGCTTCGCCGGTTTGGCCGGCCTGTTACGTCGGCCCTGGATCGCCTACGACGCCCTGGTCCGGGCTTACCAGATGGACGTTTTGGATAAACTGCTCTTCGGAAGTGACTTTCCTTTCGCCGTCGCCGCGGACGCCATTGAAACGCTGTATCGCGTCAATCAGTTCGCCCGCGGTACGAATCTGCCTGTGATTCCCCGCGAACAGTTGCGGCAAGTCGTGGAACGCGACGCGCTGGCGCTGCTGAATATTCCCGCGCCACCCGGTCGTATTCTGGCCGCGCTTCCCAAAACCCAGCGCGTAGGTCTGAGCGCCTGACGTGGGCTTTGCGTCTGGCACTATTCGCTGGCCATCGCTCCCGCCGCTGCGGGCACTCTCCAGAGGCGAGTCTTCGACCCGCGGATAATGAAAACGACGCCAACTTGGTGGATATAGCCCCCGGTCAGGGACCCCGCTCAAGCGCAACTTTGCCCACTGCCTCGAGAACAACGGGAAAGATACCGCAGTTTACCCGCCGCGGCGGAGATCACACCGATGACACGGATCAACACGACGACATCCGTGAAAGGGTGGTTGCTGCTTCCATCCCCTCCAGGTGCGGCCGCGCCCCAGGTTTATACTCCGTTTGGCCTGTAACGAGACATTTACTCTGCGCGCCCGTTAATGGGATCTCCGA
>JAKCCC010000242.1 GCA_021838985.1 Planctomycetota bacterium | reverse complement strand
GTTGGTCACGCGAAGGCCCGCCGCCAGCATCGCGCGGGGAACCAAAGACCGTACCGACCCGCCAATATGACATACGTATTGCAACCCGTGTGGCGGCTGCATCAGCTCCATCGGTAGGGGCCATTTTGCCGCATTCCACGAAGTGATCAGAATTTCCGGTCGCCGTGCCAGCAGGGCCGCATTCCAGTCCGCCTGGCTGGCCGCCGGTATCGCAAACTCTTGCAGATCCGGCAGCATGGCCTTGAGTTCTTTCAGTGCTTCCACGGGCAGAAACCACCGCCGCTCTTCGTCGGTCAGCGCCAGCCAGGCTGGATGAGTTTCGGCGGTTGGGGCAGCGGTTCGCTTTTCAAGTGTCTCCAGGAACGCGGACATCAAGATTCCCTTTTACTTAAACCGCATCCCTCCGGCGTTTCCAACTTGAGGCGGTCCGCCCCACGATCCAACCGCAGTCGGACGCCGCCGCAATTGACCTTCCAGCCCCCTTCGATAGCGACACCGGAGAAACGCGGGCTGTGCTCCGCTTGGGCCGGGGCATAGAGTGGATTCAGCGGTGCGGCCCGGCGAAAAACAATCCCGATCAACATCCACTGCTCGTACGCCCCCTGCACGGTGGTCAGCCGCGCGTGCCACTGCGATGGTTGATGTATTTCGCGTCCATCGGCGGGGTATGGAAATTCGTTGGATTGATGCCAATATACGGTCGAAGGTTCAAGCACCTGCAGCCGCGCCCGCGCCTGTGTGCCCCATACCCGCCAGCCGTAAAATTCCGCTTCCCTCCGCGCCGCATCCCACACCGGCTGTTCATAGCTGTGCAGCAGAAAATCCATATTGCCCGGCTGATGGAGCACCACATGATCGGCCAGGAATATCCATGGGAATTCGGGGTCCCGTTGAAACCACAGATGCCGACGCACCAGCTGGGGATGGCACGGATAGGCAGCGGCGCACTGGCCAACCATGTAATCATGGTCGCACGCCAATTCGACATGCTCCAGTTGACCGCAGGCGTGCAGGTTACGAATGCTCTGGCCCTGGTTGTTGATTAGAACGGCGTTATGGGCCATGGTTTGAATGGCGAAACCCTTCATGTGCGGGTGGTGATAGTCGGGGTAATAGCCGGCGTCGATGAAAATGGGTTCACCGAAGGCCTGGACGAAAAAGGAATTTTGATCGGCGTGCGCGTGACCAAACGAACCCGCGGTTCCGGAGCGAAAACAGAGCATAACATCCCGTTCTGGATCGCCCAGGGCGCTGTGGCAGGCCACAATGCCCACATCATGGAACACCCGGGAAGGTTCCTTGGGGGCCGGCCGCGCCGGGCGGTAGGGAATATCCCAGGTACGCAGCAGCAAGAGCAGCGCCATCCACTGGTCCGCTGCCGGCCCGTGGTCAACCTCGAAGCCCCGCAACGGCTCAAAAGTGCGGTCCGCATAGGCCAGCAGTTCTTCCTGCTTAAGCAGCACACCCAGATAACGCAGGATCGCCAGATCGTGCGGCGTGGGGCGGAGATGCGTATCGTCGCCAAAACCGCCCGCCCGAGCATACGGCGGCATCACGTACCACTTAAACCAACCGGTCCGCGCGAAAAACGGAGGCTCCAGCAGATCGGGTCCGCCAAGCGTCCGCAAGGCTTCCACCGCATTGAGGATCGGCGTTAAATGCCATTTCCAATAGGCTGCCCCCATCCACCAACCGCCATCGTCGCCGCCAAAGCACGGCCAGCATTTCAGCATGCGCTCGGACCAGAAGTCCAAAGCCCTTTGACCTGCGGCACGCCCGTAGGCTCTAAGCACGCAGCCCAGAACCGCGTAGCTGCAGGCCAAGCCAAAAGCATGTGAATCCAGGGGAAACTCATCGGGCCGTAGAACGTTTAATACCCCCTCCACCTTGGCCTGAAACGTTTCCAACCCATCCAGAAAGGCGGCACGCTCGCGAGCCGTCAACTCGGTGGCGTTCATGTCCAGAAAGTCGGCGAAGCATTGTACAATATCCACCAGGTCGTAATCGCCCACCCAGGGATCGCACTCGTGATCGCCGCACCAATCGCGGAACTCTTCGGCCCGGCCCCGCATGGCTTCCAACCAGCCCGTTACGCCGAAGCGCGCCCCCATGGCCGCCAGCAATGCCTTTTCGCCAAAGGGGCGCAAGTGCTGCCGATATTGCCTTGCCCCGAGAACCTGTGCCTCCATCGTGTACGCCGGCAGGTCGGGACATTGGTGCTCGCCATAACGATCCGCCAGCATCCTTTTCCAATGTGCGGCGGTGTCTTGTTGGTGGTACGGCGTCAGCACTTCCACGGGCACGCGCAGCCGCGGCAGCGGCTCACGGGCGAATTCGCCCGGTTTCAGTCGCCCGATGGTGTCGTGAAAACGCTGGAGTAAATATTGGGTGACCGGAGGCGCAGCGCGGACATCCTCCAGCCGCGCTGGCAGCCGGCGCCACAACAGTGCGTCGGCCTTTTTCGCCACGCTACGCCTTTCCGAAGTTCGCATCATGAATGCATCTCGTTATTACCGGGATGGCCAAGCTATGCCCCATACCTGTTGGCCGATGGCAAGGTCGTGGTGACGATTCGGTTAAACGCCCGCGTTCGACGGCACTTTGCTCCGTGACCCGGCGCCAACTGGCCGGCGCGGATAGCTTCGCGGCTCACCACGCTGCGGTAGCGCTGCTTTGTATGGCGGCGGCGGCAAACGCGGGATTCACGGTACGTACCGGTGTCATGCACGTGTCGAACGGAGGGGCCAGCGTGTAGATCTGCGGCGCCGGCGTCCCCGAGGCGGTACTGCCCCCCTGAGTGAGCCCCACCTGGACCGTATCCGTGGTGCCGTTGACCGGCGTTACGGAGGCGCCATTATAATCGTGATAGGTGAACACATTGTCGCCGTTCTGGCCGGCGTAGGGTGAGATTTCCCAGGTTACATGATCATCGCCGAAGCCGACATTCTGGCCGTCGCCGGCATGGTTGCCGGAGTTGTAGATGTATGGGCCATAGGTATTCGCCGTCGGCAGGGTGGTGGTGATGCGCTGATACACGCCGGTGGTGTCACCGCCGCCAGGCGAATCCATCGGCGCCATATCGCTAACCAACGGAACTTCGGTGTTGGCGCCATTGGTGGTCCACCAGGAACCGGCGACCGTCGGATAAAACAGGTGGCCGCTGCCGTGATTCCCCGTCCACGGGACCGAGAAGGCGCAAGAGTAGCTTAAACCGGCGCCGTTTTGGCCGCTGTTTATATAGGCGTACCGGTTTGACTGCAGCAACCCCGTAGCACCAAAAGCGGCGCTATAGTACCGATTGGTATTCGTGTACTCGTACACCTTTAGTGACGGACCTTGGGCCAGCGGATCCGACGGACAGATGAAACTGGAGGCGGTGGTGTAGCCCTGGAGCACCAAAATCCACAGGGCCTGCCCCGGGCTGGCAGTCTGTTTACCACTTAAACCCAGGTTGTACCAGGTTTGCACCAGATTCAGAGGATCGCCCGGGAAAACGACCGGTGAGGGGTTGGGCACCTGGGTTGGATCGTTACAGTACCCGCCGGCTTTGCCGCCCAACCATGCGGCGCTGTTTTCGGGAATAACCGGAAACGTGCCGTTACTCGTCTGCGCGTACGTCAGCAGGGACTGGATGATCCCGCGGACGTTGGCCATGCACACCGCCCGGTTGGCCAGTTCCCGGGCCTTGGCTAATGCCGGCAATAATATAGATATCAATATAGCTATAATTGATATCACTACCAGTAGCTCGATCAGGGTAAAGCCTAACGCGCCCCTGAAACGACGTCGCCACGACCGGAATCCGGCGCGGCTGAGCAGGGATTCCAGGTCGCCATAGGCCCCCAGCCCCCGGGCCAGGCTCAGCACCATGGAATTCAAGAGCAGGACCACACCAGTAAGCAGCCAGGTAACCGGGGACAACACGGCTGCGACTGCGGATTGAAGGATTGGGTACGCTCTCATCGTAATCTCCTTTAAAAGAGCGCCAGTATTACCAATTTCTAAGGTTAAGTTGGTCGCCCTGGCGACCCTGCGATCCGTTTTCAGCGAACTAAACATACGAAGCTCCTCAAAGCAAATGGATAAATCCGCCTCGCCGCGGTGACGCTCCAACCGACATGCTACCATCCGGCGGCGGCAATGCCAGCCCCGCTTTTGTTCAAAAAAGGTCTATTTTTTATCAGAACGGGCGGTTTGGGGGCACCGGCACGACTACGGCAGGGAATATCAATGAAACTGCTTAACTCGCCTTTTGCCATTTTTCAGGGGCCGAAATTCCTCAATGCCCCGAATCTCGTGGTGGAGGAGGAACACCCGATCACACGCTCGGATTTTCCCAACCCCCGCACGACTCCAAGCCAGCTGCGGAAGCTACCGCCGGTGAACCGGCGGCTATATATCGCATCGCGTAGCCTGGGCGATGATATAGCCGCCGACTTGTCGGCGGTGGTGCCGACGAGGCCTCACGCGACGCCGGTTTCACGCCCGGGCGGGGG
>JAKCCC010000241.1 GCA_021838985.1 Planctomycetota bacterium | reverse complement strand
CCAGCGGGCCGCAGTCTTTGTGGTCGATTTGCACGAGCGCCTTCTCCACCAGCGTCTCGGCGATACTCTCCCGGTCGAGTTGTTTAAGCTGGGTGGGGCTGATGGCGACGTGGAACTGGCTTTGCGCCCAGTTGGAAAGGCCGGTGTAGTCCCAATCCTCCGGTTCGGCGTCAGGATCCATGAATTCCGAAAGAGACGTATGGATATTGGTGCGGGCGTCGTCGCGGGCGCGGTCCTTGATGGTCATTTCCAGGACGGCCAGTTCCGTATCCCGCAGCTCCTTCGGATCCAGGGTCACGTTGAAATTCACCCGCACCCATTCGGTGATACTCGTGGGCACGTAATCGCGGTCCAAGTAGCGGTTCACGGCGTCGTGGACGGAATCGCCGATCATCTTAAAAATAATCTCCTGGAGGTTGCGCCCCTCCAGAATGTTCTGGCGTGTCGTGTAGAAATAATTCCGCTGGTATTCGCGAACTTCGTCGTATTCCAGAAGATTCTTGCGGATTCCGAAGTTACGCTCCTCCACCTTCTTCTGGGCCCGTTGTACGGCCCGGGAAACCCAGCGGTGCTCAATGGCTTCATCTTCCTTCATCCCCAGCCGCTGGATCGCCCGCAGCATGAAGTCGCTGGCGAACAATTTCATGAGGTCGTCTTCCAGGCTCAAGAAGAACCGCGAACAGCCGATGTCGCCCTGGCGGCCGGAGCGCCCGCGCAGCTGATTATCAATGCGCCGCGCCTCGTGGCGCTCCGTCCCCAGCACAAAGAGTCCGCCCGCCTCGACCACACCCGGCCCCAGGGCGATGTCGGTGCCGCGCCCCGCCATGTTGGTGGCAATGGTCACCGTTCCGACCGTTCGCCCCCGCGGGTCGACATACTGCCGGCCGGCGGTGGCGACGATTTCCGCCTCCCGTTCGTGATTCTTGGCGTTGAGCACATTGTGGGCGATGCCGTAGCGCTGCTGCAGCAGTCCGGAGAGCCGTTCCGATTTTTCGACGCTGGTCGTGCCAACCAGCACCGGCTGGCCGCGTTCCGAGACTTCCTTGATGGTTTCGACAATGATGTCCCATTTCGCTTTTTCGCTCAGGAAAATCAGATCGTCCCAGTCCTGGCGGATCATCGGCTTGTTGGTGGGAATGCTGACCACTTCCAGCCGGTAAATTTTGCTGAATTCCTCCGCCTCGGTCATGGCGGTGCCTGTCATGCCCGCAATGCGGCGGTACAGTTTGAAAAAATTCTGCAGAGTAATCGTGGCCATGGTCTGGGTTTCGGGCTTGACCGGCACGCCTTCTTTCGCCTCCACCGCCTGGTGCAGGCCGTCGCTCCACTGCCGTCCGACCATCAGTCGGCCCGTGAATTCATCCACAATGACCACTTCGCCGTTCTGAACGACGTAGTCGCGATCTTTCTCGTAGGCCACATGGGCGCGCAGGCTTTGCTCGATCAGGTGCGGCCAGTCCATGTTGCTGCCGACGTAGAACGAGCCGACGCCGGCGAATTCCTGGGCCTTGCGAATGCCTTCATGCGTCAACTGCACGGATTTGCGGTCCAGCTCCACTTCATACATGCGCACTTCGGCGTCGCGGCGCGGCTCCGCTTCGGCCAGTTCCCGCTGGCCTTCCTCGATCAGGCGCTCCAGGGCGCCGGTCTTTTCCGGATCGCCGCGGACGTTTTTCAATTCACCTTGCGCACCCTTGATCTTCCGTTGACACCGCTGCACCGCTTCATTGGCCTGCTCCCACGGGCGCTGGGCCTGAATGAGTTTTCGCGCGACTTGATCGGCGGCCCGATAGCGCGGCGAATCGTCGTGGGCCGGACCGCTGATAATCAGCGGCGTACGGGCTTCGTCGATCAGGATGCTGTCCACTTCGTCGATAATGGCGTAGTCCAGTGGTCCCTGGACCTGTTCCGCCAGCGACTGTTTCATATTGTCGCGGAGGTAATCGAAGCCGAATTCACTGTTGGTGCCGTAGGTAACGGTGCAGGCATAGGCGCGTTGCCGCGCTTCGTTATCCATGTCGGCCTGGATGAAGCCCACCGACATGCCCAGCGCGTAGAACGCCGGCGCTACCCACGCCGCGTCGCGCCGCACCAGGTAGTCGTTGACCGTGACCACGTGGCAACGGGCCCCGGTTAAGCCCATCAGGCAGCAGGCCAGGGGGGCCACAAAGGTTTTTCCCTCGCCGGTGGCCATTTCCGCGATTTTTCCTTCGTACAGCACCATGCCGCCGATCAGCTGCACATCGAAAGGCCGGGCTCGATACGGCGGGCGGGCCTCGGGCACCACCGCACGGATCGCGGCGTAGAGTTCGGGCGGAATTTCCACGCTGCGCCAGTCCTCGGGCCGCACACATTTGCGGCGCACCTGCCGGTAGAGTTCCTGGGCGGCCGCCGGCAACGTGGAGGGATCGAACTGCAGCGCCGGATTAAACGCCTGGCGCAGCCCTATGTGGCGATCCATGGACTCGCGCATCAGAGCGAACGCCTCCGGCAGTACGGCCTGGTCGCTTTCCCCGCGGGTCAGACGTGTGTGCAGCTCTCGGGCCTTTTCCCGCATTTGGGCGTCGGTCAGAAGGCGCATCTGCGGTTCCAGGGCATTGATCTCCCGGACACGCTGGCGATATCCCTTCAGCAAGCGCTCATTGCGTGAGCCGAAAATCGCGGTTAGGGCTTTATTGAAAAACTGGGCAACCATAGCTGGCCTTTACTTTGGCTACGGCGGTGTCCATCGCCGGAACTTCACTTAACCGTCCCATTTTAACATCTTGCCTGCCCAGCGGAGGGTTAGCGCAGGCGGAGCCGGGCGGATGGCGGCGACGGCCATCCCTCTTTCCTTTGGCCTTCGGCCCCATTGGCGGTATCCTGACCGGCTATGGACCAGACCGAATATAGAGTGGAACTGGACGTATACAACGGCCCGCTGGAATTGCTGTTGTATCTGATCCGTAAGGAGGAGGTGGACATCCACGACATTCCGATCGCCCGGATCACCGCCCAATATCTGGCGCATGTGGAGATGCTGCGGCGGATCGATATCAATCTGATCGGCGATTTTCTGGTAATGGCCGCGACGCTGCTGGAAATCAAAAGCCGCATGTTGGCCCCCCAGCCCCAGGCGCCCACGGACGTGGCGGCCGACGGCGCGCTGGAAGCCGTCGCAGATCCGCGCCAGCAATTGGTCCAACAATTGCTGGCGTACAAGCAATTCAAGGACGCGGCCAATGATCTGGAGCGCCGGGCGCGGATCGAACAATTGCGCTTCGGACGGGCCGCCCCGCCCGCCACGGCTGGCCCGGCGCCGCTGGACCTGGAAGACCTTAATCTCTTCGCCCTCATCGACGCCTTCAACGCCATCATGGCCAGTGTGGGACATTCGGCCTTCGGCCACGATGTGGTGTTCGATGATACGCCCATCGGTCTGCACCAGGCCGATATCCTCGACCGGCTCCAGCGAGAAGGGCCGATGACGCTTCAGGCGATGTTGGTGGGACGGACTTCGCGCAGCGAAATGATCGGCCTGTTCCTGGCGATGCTGGAACTGATCCGCATGAAAAAACTTTTGGTCGAACAGCCGGAACCGTTCGGCGATATATGGCTGCGGTTGGACGCCGTCACTCCGCCGCCCAGCGCCGCCGCGGCGCCCGGGGCGGCGCCGGGGTGGGCCACGACTTCCAGCGAGGGGCCGGCCGGGGGCGCTGAAGAGGCCCCACCCGGATGAGGTATTCGGGGTAGCGGATCGACCACACCACTCCGGAAACCTGGTGTCACCGGCGTGCCACGACCCTGCGGCCAGGCAAGGGTGTATAAATATGTATTTACATATATTGTCATAATCGATATGCCATCCAGGGCCGGACGACGGGCGTGGGATTGCGCTCGTGTGCCCGCTCGGGTCCGGCGCGGGGCGCCGCTTCCGCCGCGCCGGTACGGAGCTGGCCAGGGTTCCGATCACGCCCGGCCGGCCGGTTGCCGCGCTGCCTCGGCGGCGGAATCCGCCGCCAACCCACGGGTGCGGAAGGCCAAGAGGCCCATGCCCAGGGCGCCGCACAGCAGCACCAGCAGAATCGCCACGGCTTTGGAGGGCAGATTATCCGGAGAGCCGGCCAGCGCGGCCAGCGCCGGTCCGACGACGGTGCCGCCGCCGATGAGCGCTTCGTGAATCCCGGCATTACGGCCGCCGCCGCGGCCTAAGTGCATGGAATAATACAAGGAACCGCTATAGAGCATGGCCGCGGCGAGTCCGAAAATAATCTGAAATCCAATCAGCAGGAGGAGGCCCCGCCCCAGCAGCAAGCCCTCGGTGGCCACGATCAGCACGCCAAAAAATAGCAGCATCCAGCGCACGCGGTAATGCCAGCCGGTCCAGAACCAGGCGAGCGCAAAGCCCCAGGCTCGCATCCAGGTCCAGATGGATCCCACCGCCGTGGCCACAGCGTAGGAACGCAGGCCGTCGGCCAGGGTAATCGCGGGCATGATGGGAATCACGGTATTCGTGCAGACAAATGCCAGCATATTAGC
>JAKCCC010000240.1 GCA_021838985.1 Planctomycetota bacterium | reverse complement strand
CGCCACAGCGTTCCGGCGGTCTCCAGCGTTACCAGTCGCTTCCTGGCATTCAGGCGCCGGACGAGTTCGGGTAAGTCGGGCTGTAACATCGGTTCCCCGCCGGTAATGACCACGTGTGGTGAGGGGACATCCTTGATTTGGGCGAGGATCTGGGGAATGCTCATGGTTCGCCCCCGTGGCGACCAGGACGCGTACGGCGTATCACACCACACGCAGCGCAAGTTGCAGCCGCTGGTGCGAATAAACGCCGAAGGAACCCCTGCGTATTGGCCCTCCCCCTGAATACTGTAAAATATTTCCGCGATCTTCATCTGCTCGACAGCGCTCAGCGGTCGGCTATCAGCTTCCCGCGATCGACAACCAGGCGCCAGCTTTCGGCGGTGCGGGAGCGCTCCGCGGGGCAAGGCTTGGTTCGATCGCCCCGGGGCTACCAGTCAGCACCTGAAACCCACTCGTGCCCCTTCACCGGGCTGAAGCCACGGTGCTTGCAGTTCCGGGGCACATTGGGTGCGGGAATAGCGCCGGAACTCCTTCACCGGGCTAAAGCCACGGTACTTGCAATTCTATCCTTCCACTACCGCTTGGTTTTACTTTTTCCCTGGTGTGTCCTCCTGACCCTTAAAGCCTATCGCCGTCAGCATACGCCAGTGGATCCGTCAACCCGCACGCCGTGAATGCCTCCCGGCGCAGGCGGCAGGCATCGCAGCGTCCGCAACTAAGGCCAGCCTGCGGATCATAACACGAAAAGGTCAAGCCATAATCCACCCCCAGCGCCAGACCCAATTGAATGATCTCACTTTTACGTTTGGCGATCAGGGGGGCATGAATCTTAAATACCCCACCGCCCTGCACCGAGGCGCGGGTAGCCAGATTCGCCATCCGCTCAAACGCGGCAAGGTATTCGGGCCGACAATCCGGATAGCCCGAATAGTCCAGCGCGTTGACCCCGATGAAGATGTCAAAGCAACCCAGCGTTTCCGCCCACGCCAGGGCGCAGGAAAGGAACACCGTATTCCGCGCCGGCACGTAAGTGATGGGAATGTCCCGTCCCATGGCTTGCGGAGCGCGGTCCTTGGGGACCGCCAGGGAACTCGTCAGCGCGGACCCGCCGAATTGCCGCAGGTCAACGGTCAGCACCCGGTGGGCCTCCACCCCGGCCCGCGCGGCCAAGCGCCGCGCTGCGTCCAGTTCCAGCTTGTGGCGCTGCTTGTAATCAAAACTCAAGGCGCAGATCTGGAAGCCCTCGGCCTGGGCCAGCGCCAAAACCGTGGCTGAATCCAGTCCGCCGCTAAGCAGCACCACCGCCCTTCGGCACTGCTGTCCGGGAGGGTCCGCGATTGGCTTTTTGGCTTCCGTTTGTCGCCGCGGCGAGCTTGGGATTGGGTGGCCGGTCACGGACGTATCACCGCTCCCGTCGGTCGCGCACGATCGCCTCCAGCAAAGGCACGGGATCGGCGTAAAATGGCGGCTCGGGCGGCCAACTCACCAGCACACTGGAGGCCAGCAGCTGCCGTCGCTGGTAAGCCGTATACCAACTGAAATTGGAGCTGGGCAGGTCGACCGTCCGGGCGTAGATAAAGCGCCACGTCTGCTCGAACATGTAGCAGTTAATCGCCACCAGGTCGAAGGCGCCGCGCGGCAGGCAGGTCGTCTGGATGATCGAACCGTCCGGCAAGGTCAGCGTGCGCCGATGGCCCGCTTCAAGCGCCGCCCGTCCCAATAAAATCTGTTGCCCCGTTTTGGGATCGATTCGCTTACGCAGATAGCCGCTCTGCAGCGATTTGCCCCGCACCGTGATCGGGCACCCACGGAAAGAGATAATATGGTTGCCTTTCGCGCCGCGTTGGTAGTCGTTGGGCTTGCCAACGTCTTGGACCAGGGGCGAGGACCGCAGAAGCTGCTTGACTAACTGCAACTCGGCCACATAGCCGAGCATGATGCCGCGGAGGCCGGCGCTCCGATTCACGAGGTTGGTCAGTTCCTCTATGGTAACGTCCCAACGCTTCAGCACGTTGCCGCGGAGGGGGGCCTTCGGGGGCGACCAGCCGGGCGCCTGGCCATCCCCGGTCGGTCCGCTGACCGGTCGGGTCAGGGTGGGCTTTCGCGCCGCGCCGGCCTCTACGATTTCCACCTCGCCAAACAGGCTGGATCTGGTCCGGCGCGCCGCCTCCCGTACACCCGAACGATTGGCCTGGCGCGGTGAACGCCCCTCCATCGTACGAACGCGAGAGGGCCAAGCCGATGCGCCGCGTGACGACATCATCCCTTTGCTCCATCGGCGTTCAGCACCCGGTGGTGATCACCGCGATATGTCGCCAAGTCCATCTTTTCCATTGAAATGTTCCGATCCCGGCCTGCCATCGCGATCTGGCTGGATCTGAAATTACGTTGCCTTGCGGTGAATGTCAAGCCGAAGGGATGCGGCGAGATCAGGAAACCGCTACCCCTGAATTGCACCGGATCCATTACAATGGTCCGCGGCCTAAGGAGTCCGCCCCATGCGTCAACCGGCGAACCACCCCATCGTCGTCGGCCTCGGTGAAATCCTCTGGGACCTGCTGCCCCAAGGACGACAATTGGGCGGCGCCCCGGCGAACTTCGCTTATCATGCGCACGCCTTGGGGGCTAAGTCCGCCGTGGTCAGCGCCGTCGGCGACGACGAGCCGGGCCGGGAAATATTGCGCCGACTTGACGCCCTGGCCCTGAATCGGGAATTCGTCGCCGTGGACCCGCGGCATCCCACGGGCGCCGTTTCGGTCCAGCTGAACGGTCAGGGCGTACCGGCCTACCGCATCCACGAAAACGTGGCGTGGGACTTTATTCCCTTTCCGCCAGGCCTGGAAAAACTGGCCGCCACCGCGGACGTTATCGGATTTGGTTCGCTGGCCCAGCGTGCCCCGGTTTCGCGTGGAACCATCCGCCGTTTTCTGGCCGCCGCCCAACCTCGATGCCGACGCATCTTCGACCTGAATTTGCGGCAATCGTTTTACGATCGCGCCGGGATTGAGAGCAGCCTGCGCGGGTCCAACGTGCTGAAACTCAACACGGAGGAACTGCCGGTGCTCGCCGGGATGTTCGGGCTTCGTGGAACAACCTCCGTGCAACTGCGGCAACTGTTGGACCGTTTTTCGCTGGAGTTGATCGCACTGACCCGCGGCCCATACGGCGCCATCCTGCAGACGCCACAACGGCAGGCATCCTGCACCGGTTTTTCCGTCCGCGTTGCGGACACCGTCGGCGCCGGGGATGCGTTCACAGCGGCGCTGGCCATAGGCCTGTGGACAGGCGCCACGCTCGACGCGATCAATCAGCACGCCTGCCGCCTGGCGGCGTTTGTCTGCTCGCAACCCGGCGCCACGCCGGCGTTGCCGCCCGGCCTGGTTAGCCAGACAGGTAAAAAGTAAGAGGTAAAACCTGCGGACGACGAGAATAGCGTCACCCCCCCTATATAGCCCCCGATCGAGGAGTCGCCTCTGGAGACCTTGTCGGGGGTGGTGCCTTCGGGCGCACCCAACCGGGCGATTTTCAGGACAGAGCCTCGCAGACGCTTCCCAGCCTTTTTCACTTTTTACTTTGTACCTCGCAGCGTCCGCGCCAAGTAGGAACGCAGAATGAATCATTGGGGGTTGGCCCTGTGGTGCAGGTCTCTCCCGACCCAGTGGGGACCCACCCAAGCCGTCGGGCGACGGATAAGCAGACCTGGAGGTCCGCACCACAACCACCGTCAACCACGGCATGGATTCCGCAGTCCTACTTACTTTCGATAGAGCGCCGCTGGTCATTGAGCAGAGCCACCACGTCACCGAAGCTGCGGGGGGGCAGCGGCGTCGACAAGCTGACCACCACATGGGCCAAGGCTCCCGCCAACGCGGAAACCAGCGCCTGATTCAAATAGGCTGGCGGGGACGGCGTAAACATGATCAGCAGCGAAACCAGCGGGGTGGTAATCAGCGCGGCCAACGCACCCTGATAGGTTCCACGTTTCCAGAATCGCCCCAGTAGAATAATGATGGCCAAACCGCTCATCGTGACGGGCAAAAACTTGCCCACGAATCCCACGATCGTTCCCGCCCGCAATGCCGCCGCGGTGGCGGTCAGAAACGCTCCACCCAGAGCCAACCGCGTCATCAGCAGCGGCCGCCGGGGCTGCCGTCCGGTCAAAAGCGGGTAAATATGCCGCACAAAGAAGGTGCCGGCCGACATGGCGTTCCAATTGGCGCAGGAGAAGATTCCGCTGGTCACGGACACCACCACCAAGGCGGCCAGCCAGGCGGGCAGAATATTCATCACCAGCCACAGCAACGATTGATCGGCATTCGCCAAATGAGGATTCAGCCGAAAGGCATACATGCCGGTGATGCCAATGACGGTGGAAAAGATGATCACAATCACGCCCGCCGCCACCATGGCCCCGCGTGCGCCATGTTCAGTGCGGGCGCTGTACATGCTTAGCCGGCGCCCGGGATCGGCAATGACGGCGAGTACCAGCGTGGCGATCAGGCCAATGATCTTCCATCCGC
>JAKCCC010000239.1 GCA_021838985.1 Planctomycetota bacterium | reverse complement strand
CCCCATCGTCGCTGGCTCGTGGTGCAGGTCTCCCGACCTGCGGCCCCGAGCCATCCGCCCATCTACCTTGCCCCACTGTCGCTGGAGGCTTCGGCAGGAGGATTACACTCCCCCCGGCTCTTATTGAGACGTACCGTTCGTGAAAGTAGAAGCGGCGTCCCGCCACTTTTCTGGACCCGATGCCCGCTGGCCCGGCCCCTGGAATGTATCATGAATAGCCGTGTCCGGTATAAGCTCCGCCGCGTTAAGGCCGTAGCACGGAAAGGGTGGATGTCACTGTGTGCGGCCCCGCGGGACTCAGGGATGGTTTTCGCCGCGGACCGTCTTGAAGTAGAATCGCCAGCTATGACCAGCACCCCGCCAAACGTTGACCCGCCCGTTGAAACCATTGCCATCTTGGACTTTGGCTCGCAGTATGCGCAACTTATTGCGCGGCGCGTCCGCGAAGCCGGTGTTCATGCGCAGCTGGTGCGCCCGGATATTTCGTTGGCGGAGCTGCGCCAGCTTTCGCCTGTGGGCCTGATTCTTTCCGGCGGCCCGGCGAGTGTGTATGAAGCCGGCGCGCCGCGCTGCGATCCGCAACTTTTTTCTCTGGGCATCCCCGTTCTAGGCATTTGCTATGGCATGCAGATCGCGGTGGAGCTATTGGGCGGACGAGTGCAACCCGGATGTGCCGGGGAATATGGTCCCACCCGGTTAACGGTTAGCCCGGCGTCTGGCGCCAAGCCGGCGGCGGAAGATTTATTCGCCGGAGTTCCACCACAAACCAGCGTGTGGATGAGCCACGGCGACCAGGTGCGCGATTGGGATCGGGACTTCATAGCGCTGGCGGCCACGGCTACCTGCCCGTTGGCGGCGGTGGCGCACCGCCGCGAGCCTTTTTTCGGCGTGCAATTTCATCCTGAAGTAACCCATACCCCATACGGCGCGAAGATTCTGGAAAATTTTCTCTACAGGATCTGCAAGGCCTCTGGCACGTGGCGCATGGAGCATTTTCTCGAGAGCGCGGTGGACAAAATTCGCCGCCAGGCGCCCACGGGACGCGTGCTGTGTGGTCTCTCCGGCGGCGTGGATTCCGCGGTCACCGCGGCGCTGCTTCATCGCGCCGTGGGCGACCGCCTGGTCAATATTTTCGTGGACAACGGGCTGTTGCGCAGCCAGGAGCGCCAGCATGTGGAAGGCACCTTCCGCGACCATTTCCACATGGATCTGCGCGTGGTCGACGCCGCGGACGAATTTTTGGGCGCCCTGGCTGGAGTCACGGAACCGCAACAGAAGCGCATCGTGATCGGCAAGGCGTTTGTTGAAGCGTTTAAACGCGGCGCCGCCGATATTACCGACGGCCGCTTTCTGGCGCAGGGCACCCTGTATCCGGACGTCATTGAAAGCGGGGCGGGTTTGGCGGGCGCCACGGCGAAAATAAAGCTGCACCATAACGTCGGCGGACTGCCGGAGAATTTAGGATTCGAACTGATCGAACCCCTGCGGGACCTGTTTAAGGATGAAGTCCGGCGGCTGGGTGAAGTTCTGGGGCTGCCGGAGTCGCTGGTGTGGCGGCATCCATTCCCCGGCCCGGGCCTGGCGGTCCGTTGCGTGGGGGAGGTCACGCGGGAAAAACTGGACCTGCTGCGGCAGGCGGATGGAATTCTGTTGGAAGAAATTGTCGCCGCCGGCCTGTATCGAGCCACGGCACAGGTCTTCGCCGTGCTGCTGCCGGTTCGTAGCGTGGCCGTCATGGGTGATGGACGCGGCTATAATCCAGTAATCGCGCTGCGCAGCGTAGACTCCACGGATTTTATGACCGCCGATTGGAGTCGCATTCCGTACGACCTGCTGGCCCGGATCAGCAATCGGATCGTCAATGAAGTCCGCGGCGTCAGCCGCGTGGTGTATGACATTACCAGCAAGCCGCCGGGCACGATTGAATGGGAATAGGGCAGGGGAAACAAAGAGTCATAGCCAGAGGGAAAAATGAAAAAAAGAAAAGGTGGGCTGCCCCCATGGCTTTCGTATGATTTTTCATGGTTTTGCCTTCTGCCTTGCCCTTGGACCTGCCACTCGGGGACTTAGCATGCCTGCGTCCGCCGCACCACCACGTCCGCATGATATCGGCCTGCCGAATGCCTTGGTCCGTAAACGTCGCCACTTTCGGCGAATCGGGTACGTGATGCTGCTTCTGGCCGCCCTGACCGCCATCCCGGGTTGGTTCTTGTACGGTCTTGCGCTGTGGGGGGCTTGGGCGATCAACCCACCGCCTTGGCCGCAGACGGTCGTCGCGTACTTTCTGGTGATTACCTCCACCGTTACCCTGGTGCTGGGGCTGTGGTATCTGCTGTTGGCGCAAGTGCGGCGGCTGGCACGGGTGGTCGAAGGGGGCGATTCCATCCCGCCGCGTTTGTGTCCCGGTTGCCAGTGGCCGTGCGACCAGTCCGATCGCTTTTGCCGCCACTGTGGCAAACCGCTCTTCCTAAAATGACCCGCCGGCCCTCAACGCTGCCTCGCCGCGGTGTGGATGGCGGTGAGAACGGCGGCAGCGCTGTAGAGATCGCGTAGGACCTGCGGACGGTGAGGTTCCCACGGTGAAAAGATCGCCAGGAAGGGAATCGCCCGGCCGCCGAGTTGTTCCAGCAGCGCTGTGGCGACCGGATTTGATTCCGTCAAATCGGCTCGTAACAGCACGGCCCGATGTCTCTTGAACGCGGCTTTAACCGCGCTCGACTCCAGCACCGTGGCTTTGACGTATCGGCAATTAATACACCAATTGGCGGTGAAATCGACGACCACGGGATGACCCAGCGCCAGGCCGCTGCGCAATCGTGGCAAGGTGAAACTCTGCCAATGATTGACCTGAAAAGTAGTGGCTTCGCCGCCGCCAGGAGAGGCCGCCGTGGACCGAGTTACAACCGTTGCACCGAGCCCGCCCATCCACGCGACGAGCCCGATAGCGCCGGCCACCCCGAGCCCCATCAAGCCGCCGCGGATCGCCCAAACCCGCATCCGCGACATGGCCGGCGTGGGAATTTGCCCCCATGCCCAGCAGAGCGCCGCCAAGATCACCGCGAGCGCCAAACCCAGTACCACCTGATGCCGCGTGGCCAAACTGCCCAGCAGATATACCGCCACCGCCACCATCACCATCCCCAGCGCCTGTTTGAGCAGTTCACTCCACCGGCCCGCCCGTGGCAGCCGGACCAGCAGCTTGGGAAACGCGGCCAGAAGAATATAAGGGATGGCCATGCCGACGCCGATCAGACTCAAAAATAGCACCATGACGAAGGTGGGTTGCACCAAGGCCCAGGTTAACACCACCCCCAGATAGGGAGCGCTGCATGGCGTCGCCAATATCGTGGCCAAAAGCCCCATGCTGTACGAACCCAGCCACCCCTGGCGCGGTTGATCCGCCGCATACACCATCCGTGGCGGCTGGATGGTCCATACCCCGAGCATCGACAGCGCCAGGGCCAGCACGATCAGTCCGAGTAGAATTAAAAACCAGGGGGAGCGGAACTGCATACCATACATCAGCGCCTTGCCAGTCCAAGTTCGCCACAGCCCCATCGCCAGAGCCAGCGCTGCGAATAAAGAGACGACGCCAGCGCCAAAGAGCAGGCCGTGGGTCAGGGCTTCGCGCCGCCGGCCATGCGATTGTTGCACCATCGCCAACACTTTCAGCGGTATCACCGGCAAAACGCACGGCATGGCGTTGAGAATGACCCCGCCGATCAGGGCGAATAGAATGATCTGCCACAGAGGCAATGCTTTGGGCGGGCTGGCATAGGCCTGGGCCTGAACCCACTTAAGGTCCGCCGCAACACTATTCGGAGGAGTCGACAGTGGTATCCGTCGATGGGCGGTCATGGGGCGTTGGTTTGGGGCGGGAGTCGCTCCCGTAGCGGCGCCGCGGCGAACCGCCGGGTTTATGCCCGCCGTCCGCTGCGGAACCGGCTGGGTAGGCATAGATTGTCCCGCGGTGATCGGAGCTGGCGGACGCTGCTCTGGTCGGCTTGCCTTGGCGTTCCTTGGGGGCGACTTGATCGCGGCGGCAAGGATGCGGGTCTCGACGGTCAGCTGTTGCGTCATCGGAAAAAAACAACTGCTGGCATTGCAGGCCTGTGTCGTCAGGCGAACCTTAAGCCGCCGTGGTCCCAACCGCGCCGTCTTCGCAACGCGTACCGGTATGGTCAGCCGGACGGTGGCCGTGTAGACCGATAGTTCGCCCTTGCTGGTGATCCGCGCGGGCGCGGGGATGATGTGGCCCGGCGGATAGTGGACCGGGCCGAAGATCAGTCCGGCCGACGGCAGAACCCTCGCCTGGGTGGCCACGAGAAAAGAATCCAGTGGATGGGCGCTTTGAATGTGATAGCCGGCGGGGATATCGATAATCAGCCGCAGTGTTCCCACCGAACCGACGCTCAGGGTCACCGGCTGGAGCGCCAGTTGGGCGCGAACTGACGGGGCCAGTCCGCCGGCTGCGGCCGCGGCCGGGGCGCTGGGCGGTTGCCACGGAGCGGCATTTAGGAACGCCGCTGCGGCGGGGCGCGCAGGCTTTGGGAAG
>JAKCCC010000238.1 GCA_021838985.1 Planctomycetota bacterium | reverse complement strand
CAGGTGCCGCACACGGAGCTATTGTCGTCAGGCACGGGCGGGGGTGTTGAAAGTGGCACGGCGGGGCGCGGCGTGATGTGGCGCGGATCGTGGGACGTCGGGATTTGCCGGGCGGGGCGGCGTGGGCTGCGGGCGCCGCGAATTCGCGCCCACCGCAAACAACTGTGAAATGGTTAGACCGCACACGGCTATTAATGATACATTCCAGGGGCCAGGCCAGCGTGCCTCTGGTTCAGAAAAGCGGCGGGACGCCGCTTCTACTTTGACGAACGGTACGTCTCAATATGAGCCGGGTGTAGTATATTTCTTGGCGGCCCTTTATGAACATCCCAGCGAATTGCCGCAGTTAAGGCATTTATAACAACTGCCGTTGCGAACCGTAAGACTACCGCAGGTGCAGACCGGCGCGTCGCCCATGAGCGTGGCCATTTGATGGGACAGGACACCCATGGATGTGGCCATGAACGCGGTGAAGCGGTCGCCACCCGATCCAGCAGCCCGCCCCGATCGCTCGCTGTGGCTGGCCGGGGATGCGGCGTGGCGACCATTTCCATTGCCGCGGCCAAGGCGCTGCGGTTCCGCCGGCGGCGCCGCGTCCGCCAAGTCCGTCAAATCCTCGGAAGCGGATGGCGCCGGTGCGACTTTCGGGCCGTCATCCATGGGATCGGCCTCGGTCTGGCCGGCGGAAACAGCCGGAGCTCGAGCTGGCGCGTTCGCGGCGTAATAGCCGCACACAAACTTCATTCCCAGCCAGCGCACGAGGTAATCGATCGGACTCTTGGCGATCGGGATGTCGGGATTGGCGGTCATACCCGCCGGCTCGAAACGCATGTGTTCGAACTTACGGACAATCGCATCCAACGGAACTCCATATTGCAGATTCAAGGAAATCAACGTCGCGATGGTATCCATCAGACCGCCTACGGTGCTGCCCTGTTTGGCCATGGTGATGAACACTTCGCCCGGACTGCCGTCCGCGAAAAGCCCGCAGGTGATGTACCCCTCATGCCCGGCGATATCGAATTTGTGGGTGATGCTTGGGCGTGTGTCCGGCAGGCGGCGGCGCAGGGGACGTGGCACCACTTTTTCCACAATGCGCTCCACGGTGGCTCCAGGGCCGGCTGAACCGGTGTCGGCCCCCCCGGGTGGAATCGTCCCGTCACCCGATAAGGAGGCGCCGGGCTCGCCGCAGGTCGCGCAGGCCGCGGAGGATTCCGTCTTTAATGCTTCGATTTCAGCATCGTCGGCGGCGTCATCGTCCGCGGTGCTGTTAAGCGGCTGGCTGAGCTTCGAGCCGTCGCGATATAGCGCCACCGCCTTCAAACCAAGCCGCCAGCTCTCGCGATAGGCTTCTTTGATATCCGCCACGCTGCTTTCGTTCGGCAGATTGATGGTCTTGCTGATGGCCCCGCTGATGAACGGCTGGGCGGCGGCCATCATTTTAATGTGCCCCAAGTGATGAATGAACCGCTGGCCCTTGCGGCCGCATTTGTTGGCGCAGTCGAAGACGCTGAGGTGTTCGGGCTTAAGATGCGGGGCGCCTTCCACCGTCTGGGTGCCGCAAATCATTTCACCAGCTTCGCGGATTTGTCGGCGGCTAAAGCCCAGCGCCCGCAGCAAATTAAAGGATCTCTGGCGCCAGCGCTGCGGTTCAATGCCCAGGCGCGTCATCGTCTCTTCCCCCAGCGTCCACGGAGAAAATGCGAAGTGCAGTTCAAACACCGACGGTAAACAAGCTTCGATCTTCGCCAGTTCCGCCTCGGTTAACCCTTTGGCCAACAGGGTCTCGGTGTTGATGTGGACCGCGCCACGCAGGGTCAATGTGCCGAGCACATAGGTCAGAATGTCCTTGATCTGGCCCGCGCTATAGCCCAGGTTCCGCAACGCCGGTTCCAGAGATTGGTTGGCGATTTTGAAATATCCGCCGCCGGCCAGCTTTTTAAATTTAACCAGGGCGAAGTCCGGCTCCACGCCGGTGGTGTCACAGTCCATCAGCAGACCGATGGTTCCGGTGGGAGCGATGACCGTGGTCTGGGCGTTGCGATAGCCATGCTTTTCCCCCAGGCTTACCGCCCGCTGCCAGGCTTCACGGGCGGCCACCAGCAGCTCGCCTGAAGCCAAAGGATGCGTGCCGAACAGGGTGGCATCAATAGCCGGTGGCGCGATGGACAGCCCGGTATAAGCCTCTCCGCACGCCGCGGCCCGATGGTTGCGCATAACGCGCAGCATATCGGCACGGTTACGGTGATAACCCGGAAACGGACCCAGTTCGCGCGCCATCTCCGCGGAAGCGGCGTAGCTTTCGGCGGTCAGCAGCGCGGTAACGGCCCCGCAAATCGCACGGGCTTGTGGGCTGTCATAAGCGATGCCCGCCACCATCAGCATGGTGCCGAGATTGGCGTAGCCTAAGCCCAGGGTCCGGTATTCGTAGCTCAAACGGGCGATTTCACGACTCGGATAAGCGGCCATGAGCACGGAAATTTCCAGCACCATGGTCCAGAGGCGACAGGCATGGCGGAACGCGGCCACGTCGAATCGGCTGGTTTGAGGATCGAAGAATTTCATCAAATTCAACGAAGCCAGGTTGCAGGCGGTATTGTCCAGAAACATGTATTCGCTGCAAGGGTTGCTGGCGTTGATGCGTCCGCTTTGCGGACAAGTGTGCCACTGGTTAATGGTGTCGTCAAACTGCACGCCGGGGTCGGCACAGCGCCAGGCGGCAAAAGCAATCTGATCCCAGAGCGCCCTGGCGCGAAGCGTCTTATGCACTTTTCCGTCGGTGCGCCGGATAAGCTCCCATGGGCCATCCGCATCCAGCGCCTCGATGAAACGGTCCGGCACGCGGACGGAATTATTGGAGTTCTGGCCGGAAACGGTGGCGTAAGCTTCGCCGTTGAAATCGTAATCAAGATGCAACCCCAATTGTTCCGCCTGCTGCCGCTGCTCTTTGGAAAGATGCTTGATGCCTTCGACCATGGCGGCAACTTTGATCTCCTCCCGGACTTTCCAATTCACAAACGCCTCAATATCGGGATGGTCCAGGTTCAAACAGACCATTTTGGCGGCGCGCCGGGTGGTGCCGCCGGACTTGATGGCCCCGGCGGCCCGGTCTCCGATGCGCAGAAAACTCATCAAGCCGGAGGATTTTCCACCGCCGGAGAGCGGCTCATTTTCACCGCGCAACCGGGAAAAATTAGCCCCCGTGCCGGAGCCGTATTTAAACAGCCGCGCCTCCCGCACCCACAGGTCCATAATCCCTCCTTCATTGACCAGATCGTCGGCCACGCTTTGAATGAAGCAGGCGTGTGGTTGGGGATGGGTATAGGCGTCGACCGCCGGCTCGACCTGATGGGTAACAGGATTGGTCACCCAGTGTCCCTGCGCCGGGCCGGTCAAACCGTAAGCGAAATTCAGGCCGGTATTGAACCATTGGGGGGAATTGGGGGCGGCCATCTGGCGCAGCAGCATGTACGCTATCTCGTCGTAAAAAGCCTGGGCATCCTCGGCGCCGTCAAAATAGCCGTACTGGCGTCCCCAATGGGTCCAGCAGCCCGCCAGGCGATGCACCACCTGCCGGACCGAGCGTTCCGGGCCGGTTTTGGGCTGGCCGGATTCATCCAAAATCGGCTGCCCGGCGTTATCGACCTGAGGCACCCCCGCCTTTCGGAAATACTTGCTGACCACAATATCCGTAGCCAGTTGCGACCAGGCCTCCGGGACCTCGGCATTTTTCATTTCAAAAACCACCGAGCCATCCACGTTGCTGATGCGGCTGTCGCGGCAGGCATATTTAACCGTGGAAAACACATCCACGCCGGATTGGGTGAAATAGCGCGCGACTTTCATGGCTGACAACTCCTACATCCTGGCCTGAAAACACCGGCGACGTCCCATCCTGCGACGCCGCCGGCCGCTCCTTATGGGCCGCGTCTCCGCCCGCTGCGGCCCCGATTCCCTGTCCCGTTCAATCAACCCGCGGCAACGTCAGCCCCGGTTGATCCTGATATTTGCCCTGTTTGTCGGCGTAACTGAGGCGACAAACCTTTTCGCCCCGCAGAAAAATAATCTGGGCGATTCCTTCATTCGCGTAGATTTTCGCCGGCAAAGGAGTGGTGTTTGAAATCTCGATGGTCACGCGCCCTTTCCACTCCGGCTCCAGCGGCGTCACGTTGACGATGATGCCGCAGCGGGCGTAGGTGCTCTTTCCGACGCAGATCGCCAGCATGTCGCGCGGGATTTCAAACCGCTCCACCGTTTCGCAGAGGGCGAAACTATTCGGTGGAATCAGCACGAATCCATCCGGCCCAACTTCCACATCTACAAAGCTCCGTGCGGAAAAATGCTTGGGATCCACCACCTCCGAATTTACGTTGGTAAAAATTTTAAATTTCGGTCCAACCCGCACGTCGTAGCCGTAGCTGGATAATCCATAGCTGATCCGGCCCGGGCGTTTCACTGAGCGCTCAAACGGCTCGATACGCACCAGCTCTTCAATCTGTATATCCGCAAGAACAGCCATCGTTGCTCCGGTGGACAGCGAAAGTCCACTATTCATCACCCCCGCGACCTTACCCGTCTACCCAGCC
>JAKCCC010000237.1 GCA_021838985.1 Planctomycetota bacterium | reverse complement strand
CAACACTGGGGGGGCGGCGCGGGGTGGGGGCCGCCGGCGCCCCCGTGTCGATCGGGAGATGCATTCATGCCAGAGGAGGCGGCACATCTAAAAGTTACTCGCGACGGCGAGATCATGCTAGTGGAATTTACCGCCCATCGGATCCTGGATGAGGCCAATATCGCCCAGATTGATGACGAACTGACCGCGCTCATTGAAGCCGAATATCGTCCCAAACTGGTTATTTCGTTCGCCGGAGTGGACCACCTGTCTTCGGCGGCGTTGGGCACGCTGATCTCCACCAACAATAAGATCCGCCACCACGACGGACAAATGCGCCTCTGCGGCATTAACCCCCAGATTTACGAAGTTTTCCAGATCACAAAACTTAATAATCTGTTTCGTATTTATCCGACCGTTAAGGAAGCCAAGGAGAGTATGGCGCCGCCGGCGCAGGCCGGTGCCGAGTAGCCCAAGGCCACAGCCCGCCGCGGTGGAGAGATACAATGATTGGTGCGGAATGAATCTTCCCGGGCAAGGACGTCCGATACGCCCAGGGAATCGGTAATGGGCGGGGTACAGCGCAGCTTGCGAGCGTTCTATGCAGACCATGCGAGTACCCAAGAATAAAGGGCGGCGCGGCCGCCCACCGGATGAATCCTCAGCCGCCAGTTTGTGGCGCCGCGTGGAAGTCCCCAGCGCCTTCGCCCCGGCACGCCAGGTGGAAGATCGAATTTTGGCTCGCTGCCGGCGCCTGGCCTATACCGATCGCGATCTGTTCGCGCTGAAACTCGCCATCGAGGAAGCTCTCACCAACGCCGTCCGGCATGGAAATCAACTCGATCCCCACAAGAGCATTCACATCAAGTACCGCATTACGCCGTATCGCGCCGACGTCGTGGTCGAGGATGAAGGGGGTGGTTTTAATCCAGCGGCGCTGCCGGATCCCACCCGTAATTGCCGTCTTCGCTGTGCCGGCGGGCGGGGTATTCTACTGATGCGCGCATTCATGAACAGCGTCGTCTATAATGCGGCCGGTAATGGCGTCACCCTGACCAAATTCAACGATGCCTATCCCCGCCACGCGGGACTTCTCAAAGCCAGCTCGCCTGAAAAGCGCTGTTATCAATGACGCCCCCCTCGCTCCACCCTGCGCTATTCGGTTTCGACAGCGAACGGCTGATCGTTCCCCGTTTGATGGTTAAGCCCCGAACCTCGAAAGCCACTCGGTCAGGCCGCCTTAGCTGGTTGCCCATCCGTGCTCTGGCTTGAAGCAGATGGTCATCAACATGCGGCTGTTCTTTACAGCCTGCACGTCGTGCGGGACATTTGGCGCCAGCACCAGAATCTGGCCCGCCTCCATGCGATAGGTGCCCTCCGCCGTATGGACATTGAGCTGCCCTTCCAGCAGGTGCACCGTGACCACGGCATCAGCGCGGTGATCCAGCAGACGTCCCCCCGCGTTGAAATAGAACAGGGCCAGGGTGGATGACCCGTGCCGATACAAGGTGATCTGACGATGGCCCTGGGTGGGATGGGGTGGCTCGCTGAGCAGGCGCTCCAAGGCTTGGCGCAGCTCAATCAGGTGACCCGAACCGGCGAAGCGAAGCTCCGGCGGTGGTCGCAAACGTGACAGGGTGGTAACAGACATCTTGCACCTCCTGGGGCGACAGGCCCCGATTAACCTGCTTCATGATAGGCGCCGCGAAGAGTGGTGTGATATTTTTTAAGGGCGGTGGACGGAAAAGATTTGCTGGTACGTGACGGCGAATGTAAAATAAAGTGGTTAGTGCGCAGGACGTGGCTGGGTGGCCCAAAGCGCAAACGCCGTGCAGTTGAAGGCTATAAACCCGCACCGGAGGTTTCAGTTTTGCCAAACCATTGGAAGAGGGACGTGCGTCGCGCTGGGCGCGGATTGTATGATCCAGCCTACGAGCACGACAGCTGCGGGGTGGGGTTTATCGCACATATTAAAGGGCGTCCGAGTCACGACATCGTCACCCGCGCGATCGCCGCGTTGGAACACATGGACCACCGCGGCGCCAGCGGCTGCGAAGAAAACACGGGCGATGGCGCCGGGATTTTAACCGCGCTGCCGCACGCCTTTTTGGCGAAGGTGGCTGGCCGTGATGCGGGTTTGCAGCTTCCGCCGCCGGGCAGTTACGGCGCGGGCCTTGTCTTTTTGCCTTCCGATAACGAAGAGCGTTCCTGGTGTGAGCGGGCGGTGGCGGACCTGATCCACCAGCGCCGCCTGACGCTGCTGGGCTGGCGCGACGTGCCGGTGGATAACCATATGCTCGGCCACACCGCCCGGCGCACCGAACCGCGGATGCGCATGCTGTTCGTGCAGGGACCGCAGGGGATGGGGGCCGAATCCCTGGAACGCCAGCTCTACATCGTGCGCAAACAAGCCACGCGTCTGATTCGCGGCAGCGAACTGGCCCAGGCCGAATATTTCTACGTGTGCAGCCTTTCCACCAAGGTGTTGATCTACAAAGGTCAACTGACCTCCCTGCAGCTGCGGCCCTATTTCCGGGCGGACTTGACGGACCAGGATTATGTCAGTCACCTGGCGTTGGTGCACGCGCGCTTCAGCACGAACACCTTTCCTTCGTGGGACCGGGCCCAGCCGTTCCGCTTCATGGCCCACAACGGCGAAATCAATACCCGCCGCGGAAATCTCAACTGGATGCGGGCCCGTGAAGCGCTCTTTGCCAGCGACCTGTTCGCGGCGGATATTGACCAGATCAAACCGGTGATCGAACCGGACACCTCCGATTCCGGCGAATTCGACAACTGCCTGGAGATGCTGCTGCATACCGGGCGCCGCCTGCCGCACGCGGTCATGATGATGATTCCCGAGGCCTGGCAGAACCATGAATCGATGGACCCCCGTCGCCGGGCTTTCTATGAATACCATTCCTGCCTGATGGAGCCGTGGGATGGTCCGGCCTCGGTAGTGTTCACGGATGGCCGGTACATCGGGGCGGTGCTGGACCGCAATGGCCTGCGTCCGAGCCGCTACTACGTGACCCACGATGATCTGGTGATCATGGCCAGCGAAGTCGGGGTGCTGGATGTGCCACCGGAACAGGTGGCCCGTAAAGGGCGGCTGCAGCCGGGGCGCATGTTCCTGGTCGATTTTGAACAGGGCCGCATTATCGACGATGCGGAGCTTAAGGCTGCGTTGGCCGCGGAGCATCCCTACGGCCAATGGCTGCAGGAGCAACGGCTCACCTTGGAAGAATTGCCCGCGGCGACACCGAGCCCCCGGTTGGATCGGCAGACGCTCCTGGCCCGGGCGCAGGGCCTCGGTTACACGACGGAAGATGTGTACAAACTGATACTGCCGATGGCGGTTAACGCCCAAGAGGCCGTCGGGTCAATGGGCAACGATGCGGCGCTGGCCTGTTTGAGCGATCAGCCTCGGCTCCTATACGACTACTTCCAGCAATCGTTCGCGCAGGTGACCAATCCCCCGCTGGATTTCGACAAAGAATCCATTGTCATGAGCCTGGAAAGCTATATTGGCCCGGAAAAAAATCTGCTCCAGGCCACCCCGGAACACTGTCACCGCCTGTGGCTGGCCACACCCCTTTTGACCAACGAACAGATGGCGCGGCTGAAAACCCTGAATTATCGCGGCTGGCAAGCCAGGGTGATCGACGCCGTCTTTGACCGCAGCGGCGGGCCGGAGGCCATGACCGTCGCTCTGGAGCGCCTTTGCGATGAGCTCTCGCGGGCGGTGGCAGAGGGCTGCCAGCTGGCGGTCTTAAGCGATCGCAAAGTGGATACGGCCCATGTGGCCGTACCAGCCCTGCTGGCCTGCGGGGCGGCCCACCATCATCTGGTCCGGGCGGGGACGCGCACCCGTATCGGGTTGATCCTGGAGACCGGCGAAGCGCGGGAAGTCCACCATTATGCCTTGTTGATCGGTTACGGCGCGGATGCGATTAACCCCTATCTGGCCTTTGAAATCCTGTGGAATTTGCGCCGCGAAAATATGATCAATTCGGATCTGGATGATGAAAAAATTGTCAGCAATTATATTAAGGCCGCCGGCAAGGGCGTGCTGAAAGTCATGAGCAAGATGGGCATTTCCACGTTGCAAAGCTATAAGGGCGCCCAGATCTTTGAAGCGGTTGGCTTGCATCACCATGTGATCGAACGCTGCTTCACCGGCACCGCCTCCAAAATTGAGGGGGTGGATTTTCCGGTGCTTGCCGCCGAGGCCCTGCGCCGCCACGCCATCGGCTTTCCCGCGCGGCCGACGGACCCGCGTTTACCGGTGCTCCCGGAGGGCGGGCAATACGCCTGGCGCCAGAATGGCGAGCGGCATTTGCTCAACCCGGAAACCATCGCCTGGGTGCAGGAGGCCGCCCGCGGCAACAACCGCGAGGTCTACGCCAAATACGCCAAATGGATTAACGATCAGAACGGGCGGCTGTGTACCCTCCGCGGCCTGTTTAAGCTCAAGCCGGGTGATGAGCCGGTGCTGTTGGCCGAGGTGGAACCCGCTAAGGAAATTGTCAAGCGTTTCGTCACCGGTGCCATGAGCCTCGGTTCCATCTCTCCGGAAGCGCACGAAACCCTGGCCATCGCGATGAACCGCC
>JAKCCC010000236.1 GCA_021838985.1 Planctomycetota bacterium | reverse complement strand
GTGCTGAACATAGCCACACCCAACGGCGCGGCGATAATCCACAGCCATGGCCCCGGTAAAACCGCCAGGGGCGGCAATAGAACCAACATGGCCACGCTGCTGCCGATCAGCACCACCCGGCGCCCGGAGCGGTCGGCCATGGCGCCGCCGGTGGCTTGACCGATCACGCCCGTGATAAGCAATGTACTGATGATCGACGCCCCGGAAATCAGCGTTCCACCGCGCAACTTCCACATGAGGGGAATAAATACCACCGTGCCGAATATCGTCAGACCCCGCAGGGCCGAAAAGGCCACCAGAATCACAAACGGCTTACGGTGTTCCCGCCAGCGAATTTTTGGAGTTCGTTCGCCGCGCGGTGGAAGCCGGGGAACCAGGCGCAGCATAAAGGGCAGCGTCAACAAGGTTGGCGCCGCCATGATCCATAAATTGCGCAGGCCGAGATAAACCACAATCAGGCTGCTGAACATCGGCCACACCCCGCGGCCGATCTCTCCACCAATCAGGAACCAGGCCAGTCCCGTCCCGTGCCGCCGCGCGGTGAGGCTGCGCACCGCGGCCAGCGCCTGCGGATGGAAGATCGTGCTGCCCAGGCCGGCCATTAAAAGCAATATCAGCAGCAGGCCGACGTTCGGCGCCCAGCCCACCAAGGCTCCGGCCACGGAACAGGCGGTCAGTCCGCCGATAACGAACATCTGTCCGCCGACCTGGTCCGCCATCATGCCTGTTACCGGCTGGAGCCCCTGTCCCAGATATATCGCTGCGGTGATAACGCCCACCATCGCCAGCGGTTGATGTAGAGCGGTCAGGATCGCGGGCAGAATGCCCGGCAGATAGAAGGCCGCTCCATCGTTAAGAAAGTGCGCCCAAACCATACACGCCAGGCTGGCCGCCTGGCCGCGACGGATGTTCCTGGCTGGGGGAAGGGTTATAGCTCCCGGCGTGGTCTTCATCATTGGAAGCATTATAGACTCAGGTATTAGGCCGCCCATATAATCCGACCCGCATGAAGAATGGCGCGGCGCATTATTCCCTGATTATCTTCGACCTGGACGGTACGCTGACGCGGGATGCGTTGGATTTCGACGCCCTGCGGCGGCCCCAGCCGCGCCCTGGAGGGCCTGGAGCCGGAAACCGAATGGCAACACGGCCTAAACTGTTGGGACAGCGCCGGCTGCGGGGCGCCATGGCGCGAATCGAACCCGCGGCGTATCCCGGATCCATACGCGGGGGAGGCCTGTAGCCGGCGGGGCCCCCAAGTTTAGTCGCCTGCGGCGCCCCGCCGCGAATGTAACGGGTCCCGCCGCGCCAAGCGGGCCCGCCCCCCAAGGTGTGCCGCCCCATCCATCATGCACCCGACACGCACCAGGCACCGGTTTGTCTCATCCGTACCCGCGTGGAGTATAATTGGGCGGGTGGAAATAGGGACGGTCAGCGCGACAGTCGGGCGAGGGCGAGATTTAATTTCAGCACGTTGACGCGCGGGGCGCCCAGCAGGCCCAGCACGCGGCCGTGGGAGAACTGTTTAACCAGGCGGCGCACTTCGGCTACCGGCAGACCGCGGGCGCGGGCTACGCGCGGAACCTGGTACAGGGCGGCGGCGGGGCTGATGTCCGGGTCCAGTCCACTGGCCGACGCGGTTACCAGGTTGATTGGGATCGGGCCTTTGACGCCGGGATCCGCGGCCCGCAATCGGGCCACGCGGCGCCTGATCGCCGCCAAAAAGAGCGGATTGGTCGGCCCCCAATTGGAACCGGTTCCGCAGGTTTCAGTAGCCGCGTGGTAGGCGGTGTATGGGACCGGCGCCGTGGCGCTGGGCCGCGGCCAGAAGTATTTAGGATCGGAAAAATACTGGCCAATAAGCGTGGACCCGACGGCCGCTCGGGCTTGGAGCACCGGTTGGCCGCGTCGGTTGACTAAGGAGCCGTTGGCCTGCCAGGGAAAAACAAGCTGGGCGATGGCCGTGACCAGCATGGGATAAATCAGGCCGGTCAGCACGGTAAGGATTACAAAAAGAACCAAGCCGGCGCGGAGTGTGGCCAGCGGCCGGGGCGCGGGCGAGTCGGTTAGCCCGGCGGCCCGTACGCCGGTTGCCAAGGCGCGTGGTGCGGCCACGCCGGTGGGGGGGACGTCGCCGGGAAAAGTCGTCCTGGTTACGGATGGTTTTGGAATTTCGCCGCGCGGGGGCATAACCGGCAAGCTCCTTACGTCAGATGCAGCGTCGTCAATAGCATGTCAATCAGCTTGATGCCGATAAACGGCGTAATCAGGCCGCCGAGGCCGTAAATCAGAATATTCTGCAACAGCAGACGGCCCGCGGGGAGCGGACGATATTTCACGCCGCGCAAGGCCAACGGAATAAGGGCGATGATAATCAGGGCATTGAAAATAACCGCCGACAGAATGGCGCTGGAAGGGGAGCTTAGGTGCATGATGTTCAGCCGGCCTAGGTCGGGATAAACCCCGGCGAACAAGGCGGGGATAATGGCGAAATATTTGCTGACATCATTGGCGATGGAAAAAGTGGTCAACGCCCCGCGGGTCATCAGAAGCTGCTTGCCGGCTTCGACCACCTCAATCAACTTGGTGGGATTGGAATCCAGATCGACCATGTTGCCGGCCTCTTTGGCCGCCTGGGTGCCGGAGTTCATGGCGACCGCCACGTCGGCCTGGGCCAGGGCGGGGGCATCGTTGGTGCCATCGCCGGTCATGGCCACCAGCCGGCCGCCCTGTTGATATTCGCGAATAAGCTTAAGCTTCGCTTCGGGAGTGGCCTCGGCCAGGAAATCATCGACGCCCGCTTCGGCCGCGATGGCCGCGGCGGTAAGCGGGTTATCGCCGGTGATCATGACGGTCTTAATTCCCATTTGCCGCAGCTCGGCAAATCGCTCTTTAATGCCGCCCTTAACAATATCCTTCAGTTCAATGACACCCAGGACGTGCGGGCCTTCGGCCACCGCCAAGGGCGTACCACCGCGGCGCGCCACCGCCTCGAGCGTGGTCTGTACATCCGGCGGAAGGGCGCCGCCCTGCCCCTCGACGAATTGCCGGATGGCGTCGCCGGCGCCTTTGCGAATGCAGCGACCTGCCAGGTCCACGCCGCTCATGCGGGTTTGGGCGCTGAACGGAACAAAGGCGGCGTGCGTATCGCCCAAGCTCCGCCCGCGCAGGTTATATTTGGTTTTGGCCAATACGGCGATGCTACGGCCCTCCGGCGTCTCATCCGCCAGCGAAGCGACCTGGGCGGTATCGGCCAATTTCCCGATGCTCACGCCAGGCGCGGGAAGGAAATCCACGGCCTGCCGATTGCCAAGCGTGATCGTTCCGGTTTTGTCCAACAGCAGCACATCCACATTGCCCGCGGCTTCCACCGCGCGCCCGGAGGTGGCGATGACGTTTTTCTGAATCATCCGATCCATGCCGGCGATGCCGATGGCGGAAAGTAATCCGCCAATGGTGGTGGGAATCAGACAGACCAGCAGGGCGGTCAGAGCGGTCATCGTGACCGGCCGTCCGCGTCCGGCAGCGTGAACGGCGTAGATGGAAAAGGGTAACAGCGTGCCGCAAACCAGCAGGAAGATGATGGTCAGTTTGGCCAGCAGAATGTTCAGCGCGATTTCATTGGGCGTTTTTTGGCGTTGGGCGCCTTCGACCAGCGCGATCATGCGATCCAGGAAGGTTTCACCCGGATTACAGGCCACGCGGACGATCAACCAATCGGAAAGCACCTTGGTGCCGCCGGTGACGCTGGACCGGTCGCCGCCGGATTCACGGATCACCGGGGCGGATTCGCCGGTGATGGCGGATTCATCGACCGACGCGATGCCTTCGAGCACCTCGCCGTCGGCCGGGATCAATTCTCCGGCCTCTACCAGCAATATATCACCCTGGCGCAGCCTGGCGGCGGGAATGATTTCGCTTTTCGCATCCCGGTGGGGCGCGGCCAGCTTCTTTGCCGAGGTCTCCCGACGGGCTTTGCGCAGCGTGTCGGCCTGCGCCTTGCCGCGACCTTCGGCCATGGCTTCCGCGAAATTGGCGAACAACACGGTGAACCACAGCCAGATGCTAACCGCGAAGATGAAACCGGCCGGCGCCGTGCCCTGGCCGAAACACGCCCGCACCCATAAGCCCGTGGTCAACAGGCTTCCGATGAATACCACAAACATAACCGGGTTGCGCACCTGGATGCGGGGATCCAGCTTCTTGAAAGCGTCAACGGCGGCGCGCCGTAGAATAGGCCCATTGAACAACGTCATAACTTCAAGCGCCATAAGATCAGCTCGGGTTAGTCCACCACCGAGTCACAGATTGTCCCGCACGACCCGCCATGGGCGGGTAAACTGCGCCGCAACGAAATATATAGCCCCCGGTCCGCACGGAGGCGGATCCGCTTCGGCGGACTCTGCCGGGGGTGGATCCTCCGCTGGAAACCGGGCATTCCCCGCGGGCCAAAATCTTCGCGTCGCGCGAAGAAACACGGCGATTGTGACACGGCGAAATAACCAAACATAGCATAGTCTTCATTAAAAGGTCGGTCGCCCGTGAGAAATTTATAAAACCTCCGTAAGTACTTGATTTTTAACTTCGGGAAAACCGCAA
>JAKCCC010000235.1 GCA_021838985.1 Planctomycetota bacterium | reverse complement strand
TCCGAAATCCGGCCACACCCTAAAAGAAGGCAGGCTGTCGGGAGCCTTGGCGGCAGGGGCGGCAACGGCTATACTGGATGTTTAACACAGGGAAAACGGTGCGCGATCGGCGCCGGAATGTAGACGTGTTGGTAAGGAGTTGGCCATGAATGACGCCCTGGTAGCGACGATTCAGCATACGCGTAATCAGACGCTGAAACTCGTGAACGATCTTTCCGAGGCCCAGATGACGCGGCAGCCGGCGCCGCAGACGAATCATGCGGCCTGGGTGCTGGGACATCTGCTGGGCGTCGATTGCGGCGTGCTGAATTTTCTGGGCGGTCAGGCGCCGCAGCTCGAGCCGAACTGGAAGGAAATCTATGGCGGCGGCAGCACCCCCACGGCGGAAGCCACCCGCTACAAATCCAAGCCATTTTATCTGGAGCGGATGGCGGGCGTGCACGCCCAGATTCTGGCCCGGATCAAGGCGCTCCAGGCTGAAGATTTGAACAAGCCGCACCCGGATCCAAATCGGCGGGCGCGGTTCCCCACGTTGGGCCACCATCTGCTCTTCTATTGCGTCTGGCACGAAACGTATCACGCCGGCCAATTGTCCGCCTGGCGGCGCGTGCAGGGTTGGCCGGCGGTCTGAACTCGATTCACGTTTTTTAAAAAAGTGGCCGATAAATAGGTAAGTCTCCACCCAGCTGCGGAGTTGGCGGGCGGCATGAGGAATACCATGATACTTCCTCCCAGCGCACAGGCCTTCTTAGATCACCTGCGATTTGAGAGACAGTTCTCAGCCTATACCAACCATTGCTACGGCGCTGACTTACACCAATTCGGCTGTTTTCTGGCCATGAAGGCAAGCGGCGCAGCACAACCGCTGGCCGCGGCGGCAGGGCGGAACCAACAGGCGAAAGCGACCGTGGTCAACGGAAGTAGCACCCCCGCGCTGACGGCGCATGCGAACCCCCGTTCGGCGCCGCCGCCGCCCCAACCAGAGCCGCGGGAGATGGACCGACTCATGCTCCGCGCCAGCCCCGAAGCGGTGCGTGACTTTCTGGGATTCATGCATACGCGGCACTATTCGAAAACGACCGTGGCCCGCAAACTCGCCACGCTGCGCAGCTATTTCAAATTTCTGAATCGGCGCGGGCTTAGTTCGGCCAACCCGATGCTTACGATTCGCACCCCCAAGTTGGATAAACGTCTTCCCAAATTTTTGACGGAGCAGCAGGTTAACGAACTGCTGCGAACTCCGTGCGATACGCAGGTACTCGGCGCCCGGGACAAGGCCATGCTGGAAGTAATCTACTCCAGCGGGCTGCGGGTGGGGGAATTGGTGGGCATGAACCTGCAGGATGTGGATTTTGTCAGCGCGGTGGTTCGCGTGCGCGGTAAGGGCCGCAAGGAGCGCCTAACCCCGATTGGTCAGACCGCTCTGGCGGCATTGCGAAAATATTTGGCGCTCCGCGGCCCGATCGCGGCCGCGGCGCCGCCCGAAACCGCGTTGTTTCTTAACAAGCATGGTCGGCGTCTAAGCGCCCGCTCGGTGCGCCGCAAACTCGATAAATATCTGCGCGAAGCGAACTTGGATGGTGACATCAGCCCACATACTCTGCGGCACAGCTTTGCCACCCATATGCTCAACCACGGCGCGGATTTGCGGGCGGTGCAGGAATTGCTGGGCCATCAGAGCTTGAACACCACTCAGATTTACACGCACCTGACCACGCCGCGCCTGCGCGAAGCCTACGACCAGGCGCACCCCCGCGCCCATGCCTCTTAACCGAGAAGATTCATCCAGCGCACCCGTCCACTCTCCCCAGCCGCTGCCGACTGGCCTCGTGGCAGCGGCTTATTTAATTATCAACTGAACTCGTCGTAGGAAATCCGGTCCGACGGAATCGAGCAAGTGGCGAGCATTTCCAGGCTGGCTTGGATCATGGCCCGCGGACCACACAGATAAAACTCGACCGCGGCCAAATCCGGATGCTTTTGCAGATACTGCTCCCGCAGCACTTCATGGATCAAGCCAGTGTGGGAGGTCCACTGGTCTTCCGGTTCCGGCTCGGATAAAGCCACCTGGAAACGGAAATTGCGGTGGTGGGCGGCCAAGTCCTCAAAGTAATCCTGATAGAACAATTCCCGCCGCGCCCTGGCCCCATACCAGAAACTAACCCGGCGCTGCGTATTCAACGTTTCAAATAAATAGGAGATGTGGGCCCGCAGCGGCGCCATGCCGGAGCCGCCGCCAAGGTAGACCATTTCCCGCTGCGTCGGTTGGATATGGAATTGGCCAAAGGGGCCGACGGCCGTCACGCGATCGCCCGGTTTCAGGTTGAACAGGTAGGCGGAGCCCGTTCCGGCCAGGCAAGCCTGGCCGCGCGGCGGTGTGGCGATTCGCACATTGAAGCGCAGTTGCGATTCGCGGGCCGGGTTGCTGGCCAGGGAATAGTTGCGGCGCAGCGGCGAGGGATTCCGGGCCTTACAATCGAATACGTGATGGAGTTTCCACGTGGTGGCATACGGCTCCCGGACCGCCACGCTGCTCAAGGTCATTTCGGCGTAAGCGGGAATGTTGAACTTCAGATAATCACCCGGACGGTAACGCAGCGGGGGTGAGGACTCTTCGGGCACGAGGACTAATTCCTTGATATAGGTGGCGACGTTGTCGTTACGGATCACACGCAAGCCATAGGTGGTCTCCGCCGCGGCAGCGCGGAGCTGCAGGAATAGTTTTCCGTGGTCCCGCCGCACGGGGTACGTTTGCAGCGGCACGCATACCGGGGCGCGCCGCGGCGCGCCATTGGTGATATCGAAACGACCATTATGTTTGGGACATTCGATCAGACAGCCCTTGACCATGCCGTCCGCGAGATGGGCGTTGCCATGGGTACAAAATCCATCGGTGGCGAAATAGCGATCATCGGCGGTGCGGTAGAGGGCGTAGGATTTTTGGTCATGGTCAAAGCGGACCACGTCTTCCCGGCCGATCTGTTCGGCGGCGCAGACCTCAAGCCAGCCGGACACCGGCTGACAGCCCGGCGCGGTGAGGACCGCTGCGGTGGAAGGCGCCAGCGCGCGATGGGTGGGGGTCGGAATCTTGCGCTGCACATAGTAGGCCGGATCCCGGACTTGGCGGAGAATCGCGGGAATAATCTCCCGCCACGCCGCCACGAGTCCACGGTACGGCTTGGGCATATCCGCTTGGACCAGCTCATGCAGACGCGGCAAGGCATGATAGGGCACCAGCGGAAACATGTGGTGTTCCACATGGTAGCCCATGTTCCAGTACAGATATCGATTCACCGGGTTCATATAAACCGTGCGGCAATTAAGACGGTGGTCCAGCACGTTTTCGGCCAGCCCCGCGTGTTGCGTCAAGCCGTAAACGGGCATCAGCCAGGCCCCGTAGATATTCGGCAGGCCGATGTACATCAGGGGCAGAAGCGAGCCGCTGTAGAACGCCAAACCGATTACAACGGCGTAGATCAGAACGTAAATTCGCGCCTTGATAAACACCTTCCGATGCTCTTGTGGAGGAAGGTAGGTCCATTCTTCCGGGGTTAGTTTTCCCACGCAATGCAGCACCACGTTGCGCCAATAGCGAGGCAGGACGCTCAGGCCAAAAAAGCCCAAAATAATGGCTTTCAGATCGGGCGGACGGGGAACAGCGATTTCAGGATCCCGCCCGATGATAATCGTGTCACTGTGGTGGCGCGTATGACTCCAGCGCCAGGGCGTGGATTCGCGCAGCACCATGAATGAGGCGATTTCGTACAGGGCATTGTTCATCCAATCAGTTTTGAACGCGGTGCCGTGGCTGGACTCGTGCCAGCGCGAATCGGAGGTGGATGCATAAATCACGCCGTAAATAGCAAAGGGAAGAATCGCCCACCACGTGCCCCAGAGCAGATACCCGCAGCCCCCCGCAGTGATAAGCAGGCCGAACCAGAGCAGGGTATCGCGGAGTGCCGGACCGTTGCGGCGCTGCAGCAACTGGCGCATGATCGTTTTGTCGACGGGCGAGGTATACCAGGCGGCTCCGGCCAAGCCCCGCTCGATGGCCAGCGCGGAATCCTTTCCGACCAGGCTGTAATCACTTAGACGAAGCTCCGCCGGCTTGGGCGCCGCGGCGACCGAACTCATGGCAGCAGTTCCTCTATCACCATCAAGCCAGGGACGGGTGGATGACCGACCCTTCGCCCCCTTTTATTATAACCAGCGCCGGCCACGGCACGTCGTCGGTCCCAGGGGGTGCATGACGCATTGGTGCGCTCCCGGGGTATCTCCTTTGCGCGACAAGGCCAGGAGCGATGGCGGCAGCCGCGGCAGCCATGGGGGCAGAGGTGGCGGTATAGCCGTCGTTCGCGCATAGATCCGAGGCGTGCCCTGCTTGTGGTTCGTGCCACCGGCGTCCCGTAGCCGGTGATGCCCCTATCGCCGATGCGAATAAACCCTGGTGACCTTCCTCCTAAAACGAATCCATCTGCGAGGAAATTGTTACGGTGGAATTTAGGAGGTCATGGTCATGAGCGCTTGCGCTCCGGCCGACTGTCTAGGCCTTGCCAACCCGGACGGCCATCGGGATGGAGCTTGAACCCGAACTTCGTTGCAAT
>JAKCCC010000234.1 GCA_021838985.1 Planctomycetota bacterium | reverse complement strand
AATGCAGGCGATCCCCGGTGTGGCCCAAGCCCAGATTCTGCCGCCCGGGGCCGGTTCCAGCGGAAACAGTTTCGCCCTGCGGGCATGGCTCAATCCACGTCGTCTGGCCGGTTATGGTTTAACGCCAGCGGATGTGGCCAACGCCCTGGCCGCCAATGACTATATTTCCGCCGTGGGGCGCGTGCGCGGGAAAAATATCGCCCAAGTCGTTAGCGCCACGACCTCGCTTCACAATCTGGCCGAGTTCCGCAATCTGGTGATCAAGCCTGACGTGCAAGGCGTGCCGATTTACCTTAAAGACGTGGCGCGGGTGGAATTGGGGGCACAAAATTATAATTCCGCCGTGTTTCTAAATGGCATTCCAGCGGTGTTCGTCGGCATCCAGACCACGCCGGACGCCAACAGCTTAAACGTCGCCCACGCGGCGCATCAGGTCTTCGCCGCCATTATGAAGAAACTGCCGCCGGGACTGAAAGCCCGGATCGCGTACGATGCCAGCGTCTACATTAATTCCGCCATCCACGAGGTTTTAACCACGATTGCCATCACCCTGGGTGTGGTGATCCTGGTCGTCTTCCTGTTCTTAGGGTCGCTCCGCTCTCTGCTGATTCCGATGGTAGCCATCCCTCTGTCCACCATTGGCGCCGGTATTTTCATGCTGGCGGGTGGCTTTACCATTAACTTGCTGACCCTCTTGGCGATTATTCTGGCGATCGGTCTGGTGGTGGATGACGCCATTATCATGGTGGAGAACATTCATCGACATATTGACGAAGGCTTGACCCCGCTTCAGGCGGCTTTCCGGGGCGCCCGGGAATTGGCCGCGCCCATCATTGTGATGTCCACCACGTTGGTGGCGGTATTCGCCCCGATTGGCTTTCTGGGGGGATTAACCGGCAGTCTTTTTTCCGAATTCGCCTTTACCCTGATTTTCACTGTGTTAATCTCCATGATCGTGGCGTTGACGCTTTCACCCATGCTCTGCAGCAAGCTGCTCCAACCGACCCGCGAACACGGTTTGGTGCATTTCCTGGACGCCAGTTTTGCCCGGTTCCGGGCGGGTTACGACCGCTCGCTGGCGGCGGTGCTTCAATACCGTTTCGTGGTGGTGCTCATGGCGGCGGCGATTTTGGCCGCCATTCCCTTTTTGTACCTGGGAACGCAGCACGAACTGGCCCCGACCGAAGACCAGGGGATTCTATTTTTCACCGGCACGGGTCCGCCCACCGCGACGCGGCATTACATGAATATTTATTCCCGCCAGATTCTCCACGCGGCGCTTAGTTTCCCGGAAACGCGGGCGGTGTTTCAGGTGACCGGTTTTTCTTTTGTCAGTCCTGGCCAGAATACGTTGGTCGGCGGGATGAATCTCAAGCCCTGGAATCAGCGGAAACGAACCCAGATGCAGATCGCCCCGCTGTTCCAACGGAAGCTCGCCCGCATCGCCGGGGTGCAGGTGGCCGCATTTTCCCTGCCTTCCCTTCCCGGGGCTCCCTCCGGCTATCCGGTGCAGTTCGTTCTCACTTCCACGCATAGTTATCTGCGGATTGACCAGTTGGCGGATGAGCTTATCGCCCAAGCCATGGCCAGCGGTAAGTTCCTCTTCCTGACCAAGGACCTGCGTTACGACAGCCCGCAAGTCAAGCTGGTGATCCACCGCAATTTTGCCCAGGCGCTCGGACTGAATATGACCCAGGTTGGCCAGGACCTGGAAGCCCTGCTCGGCGGAAATTTTGTCAATCGCTTCAACTTGGCTGGCCGCAGTTATAAAGTTATTCCCCAGGCGCCCACCCGGTGGCGGGCCACCCCGTCCATGCTCAAAAATTACTATGTCCAAACCGCTTCCGGGGCGATGGTGCCATTGTCGACCCTGGTCTCCGTGCGGCACACGGTGCAGCCGGAGTTTTTGCCGCAGTTTCAACAGCTTAACTCCGCGACGGTGCAGGGCGTTCCCGCCGCGGGCGTACCTCTGGGCAGCGCTTTGGCGTACCTGAAAACGCTGGCTCACCAGATCCTGCCGAATGGCTTTGGCGTCGATTACGCCGGGCAATCGCGCCAGTTTATTCAGCAGGGCAGCTCCATTTACACCACGTTCCTGCTGGCCATCGTTATGATTTTTCTGTTGATGGCCGGGCAGTTTGAAAGCTTCCGTGATCCGCTGATCGTGATGTTCACGGTGCCCATGTCCATCTTTGGCGCGCTGACGTTCTTATTTCTGGGCGTTTCCACCCTGAACATCTATACGGAGGTGGGGCTGCTCACCCTGATCGGCCTGATCAGCAAGCAGGGCATCCTGATCGTTCAGTTCGCCAACCAGCTGCAGGAACAGGAAGGCCTGGATGTCCGCGCCGCCGCGCTGAAGGCCTCCAGCATCCGCCTGCGGCCGATTCTGATGACCACCGGCGCCATGGTCTTCGGCGTGGTTCCTTTGCTGCTGGCCAGCGGCGCCGGCGCGGTCAGCCGCTTTGATATGGGCCTGATGATCGCCACCGGACTTTCCATCGGCTGCCTGTTCTCGTTATACGTAATTCCGGTGATGTATACCTATCTGGCCACGCGGAAGGAACGGGTTAATGCCAGGGCGTGAGTATGCGCCGGGAAGTTCCCCCCCTCCCCATACCTGGCATCGTTGGCCGCCGAGATCCGGGCTAAGCCGATTTCACTGGTTCGCTGCGGAACAGATTACGCAGGATGGCGTCGGAGTTGATGGATTCCCCGCTTAGGACCATCGCCAACAGCTCCCCGCCGAGGATGTCCGGGGCGATGATCATATCCGGCCCGACCCGTTGCAGGCGCGCCAGATTCTTCCGGTTCTTCGCTGACGCCACGATGCGGGCCTTGCCGCCAAGTTCTTTCGCCGCCAGGACGATAAAGGCGTTGTCGCTGTCATCAACCCGTAATGCCAAGATGGCCAGAGCCTTAGCGCCGCCGGCCTGACGCAGCGTTTCAATGTCGGTCGCATCGCCGACGATCAGATCGTCGGCGTCCACCCATGGCGTCTGCGGTGGGGCCGGCGCGATCACGGTTACCGGCAGGTGGCGGGCTTTCAGTTCACGATACGTATTATGGGCCAGAGGGTTGTCGCCGACCACAATATAATGATCTTTTTTCATACGTTTCTTTGCTCCTAAAAGCAGTTGCCGCATGCGCGTGTTCATCAGCGGCACAATCACGGCGGAAATGGCGGTGGCGAAAACCGTGATGCCCAGGATGATGATCGACACCGTGAACAGCCGGGCATCGGGGCTTTTCGGGACAATGTCGCCGTAGCCGACGGTCGAGAGCGTGACCACGGAGAAATAGAGGGCCTGCGGCAGATTGAGGATGGGGGGCGAAAAGCCCGCCCCCAGTAAATAGGCGCCGAAGACCGCGTAGCCGAGCAGCAGGACGGCACTGACCACTCCGAACATGGTTCCCGCGGCCACGCTCGTGCGCGAAAAGGTGCGGTAGAAAACGAGCATGGTGGCGAGCAACACGATGTCGAACAGGGCCATGGCGTCAAGGCGCCAGGCGGTTTGGTGCAAAATGACCGCCAGGGTTCCGGAGGCCAGCAGCAGCGTGATGGTCCAGGCGAAGCGGGAGCGGGTCAGAAGTCCGACCGACATCACCAGGAGCACCACCCCTGCGATGCCCTGCGGCACGCCCGCCAGATGGGCCAGAGCGGGAACCTGGCCCAAATTCAGGACCGGTTTGAGATGCAGCAGAAACGGCACATTGCGCAGGACCATCTGCAGGCTGGAGAGCAGATTCAGCAGCCCGAACAATCCCACCGCCAAAGCGATCGGCACATGCGGAAACCAATGGTACCAATACAGGCGATGCTGGAGTTGCTGCCGTCGACGCGCCCACCGATGGCGAAAATTGAACCGAAGATGGGGGTGGAATTCAGCCACGCCGGGTCACGGTTCTTCGCTGACGTTGGTTACCTGCTTAATTTGGCGCGGATTGGGGCTGGGGGGAGCGGTCAGGGCCGGCTTTTCCGGCGGCGGCTCGTTGGCGGGGGACTGGTTGACCTCGTCGGAAGTCTGATGCAGGCCCTTCTTGAACTCCACAATGGTGCGGCCAAAGCTGCGGGCGATATCCGGCAGACGCTTTCCAAAAAGCAGTAACGCGATCAGCCCTACAACCAGGATGTCTGGCCCGTCGAGGTTGGGAAGCAGAAAACCAAGCAGCTTCAAGTTGGCCAAGCCAATCATAGCACGCACCTCAATCGAAGCAGGCCCCGGACACCTGCACCAGCCAGGGAAGGAAAATGGAGCAACCTCCACCTGATAATTATACGGTTTGCAAGCTGTGCAAAGCAAGTCGCCAACAAAACGCCAGGGGTAGGACAGATTTGGCTCGCCAGTGCCGTTCCCAGTGCGCCCGTTTTGCGCAGCGGGGTGGGGTAAGGACGGCAGGTGATTATCAGTAACCGTTCACGGGCGGTATCTGGTCCCCGCGCTTATCGCGGCGCGCCGGCAGGGCTACGGGGTCCCGGCGCTTACGGTTAAGGGCGGTGTAGGGCCGATGCCCTCATCGGCCATGGGGCCTTAAGGGCTAGGTAGGGCCGATGCCCTCATCGGCCATGGGGCCTTAAGGGCTAGGTAGGGCCGATGCCCTCATCGGCCATGG
>JAKCCC010000233.1 GCA_021838985.1 Planctomycetota bacterium | reverse complement strand
CTTCCATGCCGCAGCGGTGGAGGATGCGGCCCCGTTAAACCTCGGCACTTTTGATTACATCATCCTCTGCGGCGTGCTGCAGCAGCTGTACGATCTGCATGACGCCCTGGACGTGCTGCGCAGTCTAAGCCATGACCGCACCCGCCTGATCCTGTGTACGTACAGCCGTTTGTGGCAGCCGCTGATTCGCTGCGCCGAGATGATCCGGTGGAAACACGCCGTGCCGGAGGAAACCTGGCTGCCCGGCGATGAAGTGGTCAATATTCTGATGCACAACACGTTTGAAGCCGTCCGCCAGATTCCCGCGTTGCTGGCGCCGGGGTATGTGCCGCTGCTAAGCCACCTTAGCAATCGCTGGTTGGCACCGTTGCCAGGGATACGGCATTTGTGTTGGTGTACAATCACGGTGGCGAGACTCGCCAGTCATTCCGCCGGCGCTGCCGGCACGGACTCCATCAGCATTGTCACACCGGTGCGCAACGAAGCCGGCAATGTCCAATCGTTGTTGCGGCGGATTCCGGTGATGGCAGCACGGCAGGAAGTAATCCTGGTTGAGGGCCACAGTACGGATGACACTTGGGCGGTGGTGCAGCGCGCGGTCGCGGACTATGGCGGACCTTGGCTTCTGAAGGCGCTCCAGCAACCGGGGCGGGGCAAGGCGGACGCCGTGCGCACCGGCTTCGCCGCGGCCACGGGCGATATTCTGTTGATTCTGGATGGCGACCTGTCCGTACCCCCCGAGGAACTGCCACGTTTTGTGGAATTACTGCGCACCGGGCTATGCGAGTTCGCCAACGGTTCGCGGTTGGTTTATCCGATGGAAAAGGAAGCCATGCGGTTTTTGAATATGGTGGCGAATAAAGGCTTTGGAATGTTGTTTACCTTTTTGCTGGGCCAGCGCCTGCGCGACACCTTGTGCGGCACCAAGGCGCTGCGTCGCAGTGATTACTTGCGCCTGGCGGCGAATCGCGCTTATTTCGGGGATTTTGATCCCTTCGGCGATTTTGATCTGCTGTTCGGAGCGGCGCGGCTGAACTTGAAGATCAGCGATGTGCCCGTGCACTATCAGCGGCGTACGTACGGTCGCACGAATATTTCCCGCTTTCGGCATGGTATATTGCTAGCCCGGATGTGCGTATTCGCGGCCCGCAAGATAAAATTCCTCTAGGCGCGCCGGGCCAGCGGTGGCGGAATGACGTTTTCCACTGGCGGGCGCGGTGATACGGTTGACGGCCAGTGTGTCGAAAAAAAGCGGCTGGGCGAAGGCCTGGCGCAGGAGGGGCGTGATGGAAGCAATGGCGGTGTTGTTCGTGATGGCGCCTCCACCGGGCGCCGGCCCGGATCAGGCCCGGCCGTTTGTTAAGGTGGATAACCGTGAAATCTTCATGCGCACCATCGAGCTTTACGCCAACCGCGACCAGGTCAGCCAGCGCGTTCTTTGCGTATTGCCGGATGATATGAGCCGCGTACAGGAGAAATATGGCCCGCATCTGGGGTTTCAGGGGGTATCCGTAACTACGGGCGGGCCGGACTGGTTCGGCGCGGTGCAGCGCGGGCTCGAAAAACTTAAGCCCCCGGTGCAGTGGGTGATGATCCATGACGCGTCGCGGCCGGCGGTACCGTACGGGTTGCTGGATGCCTTGGAACAGGCTGCCGCGAAAACCGGGGCGGCGGTGCCCGTGTTGCCTCTGGAGACGGATCTGGTGCAACTGAAGCCGGACCGGCAGGTTGAGGCCTGGGCGGCCACCGGCCGACTGTTCCACGTGCAGTATCCCCAGCTGTTCCGCAAGGATTTGCTGGTCGCGGCGTATGCACGGCGCGCCGCGGGGGCAGGCGCCGGCGCTGACGACGCCGCGCTGGTCCAGGCTAGCGGCGCCGCGATCGCCACCGTGCCGGGCTGGCGACTGAATTGGCGGATCGACAGCGACGAAATGGTTCGGATGGCGGGCGATCTGCTCAAGCATCTGCCGCGGCCCCGTCGTGCCGCCGTGATATCGCCGTTTGAGGAAGCACAGTGGTAACGACGGCGAAGTTACAACCGGGCGGTCGCCCGCGCCCGCCGCGGCCGCAAAGCACCGCTGAAAACCGTCGAAGCTCCAGGGTCGGCGGGGGCGGGCAGTTTGAGTGTGGCCGGATTTTGGGGCCGGGATATATCCACGGGCGGCATGAATGCCGCCGCTAAGACGGTCGCCGCGGGCGACTAAACTGTAGCGCGGGGTTCGCTGGCCGCGGCGGCGTCCCGCCGAGTCGCTGGCGCTGCCGGGTTGGAAGGCGGCGCGGATCCGTGGACAGCGCGGAGCAATATGGCTCCGCGGAGGAACGCTCATGCCGGATGAACTGGTCCCTTTACCCGCCGGCTTCGACCGAGCCGTGGAATTTCCGATTGTCCGCCGCTGGACTTTCCTGAATCATGCCGCCGTAGCGCCTATCAGCGCCCGCGCCGCGGCGACGATCGCCCAATTCGCCGGAGAAGCCCGCGATGACGCCTATTTATCCGGACGGTGGTACGAGCGCCTCGAAGCCGTGCGCCGGCGCGCTGCGGACTTTATCCATGCCGCGCCGGAGGAAATCGCGTTCGTCAAAAACACCAGTGAGGGTCTGGCTTTTGTGGCCAACGGCCTGTCCTGGCGGCGGGGCGATCAGATTATCAGCACGGCGGTGGAATATCCGTCAAACGTATATCCATGGATGGATATAGCCGCCCGCCAGGGCGTACAACATATCATGCTGCCGGAGGAAAATGGCCGCATCGCTTCCGCCGCGATCCGCGCCGCCCTTACCGACCGCACCCGGCTGGTGGCTCTTTCGCACGTGGAATACGCCAGCGGCTTCCGGCATGACCTGGCCGAGCTTGGCGCGGCCTGCCGGCAACGCGGCGTTCTACTGTGCGTTGACGCGATTCAGAGTCTGGGCGCCGTGCCGGTGGATGTGCAGTCGATGTTTATCGATTTTCTCTCCGCCGATGGTCACAAATGGCTGCTCGGCCCGGAGGGGGCGGGGATTTTTTATTGCCGGCGGGAGCTGCTGACGACCTTGCGACCGGAAGTGGGCTGGATGAATGTGGTTAACGCCACGGATTTCGACCACTACGATTTCACGTTGCGCCCGGACGCGAAGCGCTTTGAGTGCGGCTCGCATAATGTGCCGGGCTTGTTGGCGCTGGGGGCGTCGCTGGAGCTACTCGAGCAGGTGGGCCAGCCGGTAATCCAGCAGCGGCTGCGCGGGCTGACGGACCGGCTCGGACACGGCTTGGAGCAAAAGGGCTACCGACTTTTTTCCAGCCGTGCCGCCGGTGAAGACAGCGGCATTCTCAGTTTCTCCAGTCCACGGCACGACCACGGGAAACTGCTGGCCGCGCTGAGGGCCCGGAAAATCATCATCGCCCTGCGCGCGGGTCGGCTCCGCGCTTCGCCTCATTTCTACAATACCGCCGAAGACATCGACCGCCTGCTGGAAGCGCTACCGAACAACTGAATCAGCCTAAATCAACCGCAGCGCCGGTTCGGATGGAATCGAATGCCGCCATGGCCACGCGAACGCCGCGGCGGCCGTCGGCTCCCGTCACTTCCAGTTTACGGCGGCCCTGGACCGCCTCGGCCATATCGTCGATCCGGCACTGGGAGCTAAACGCGCCCAAAGGAATTCGCTCCGTCAGGCCGGTTAAGGCCACCTGGCATTGGCCGTCGCGCAGGCGGACCGTTCCGTTGGGGGTCAGCAGCATCTCTTCATGAAAATCCTTGGAGTTCTCAATCATGCCCCAACCGACCTGCACGGAAAGCACGTGCCCGCCGCTGTAATTAACCAAGACCTCCGCGGTGTCGATGGCCAAATCGTTGATGCCGGCGAGGCGTTTGCGACCACGGCCAAAAATGCTTCCAGTGGCGAAGACGCGGGTCGGCTCGGCGCCGGTAAGAAAGTGCATCATATCCACGTAATGCACGCCCAAGTCGAGGACGGGGCCGCGGTTCATGGACTCGCGGTGCATCGCCGTCTTGGGACGAACCTCGCGAATATCGACATAACGGGCGTAAACCGGCGCGCCCAGGAGGCCTTGCGCAAAGAGCTCACGCAGGCGCTGGTTTTGCGAAAAACCGCGGTATTGGAACGCGGTGGAGAGCAGAATCTTGTGCTCCTGGGCGGCAGCCAGCATGGCGTCGGCATCAGCTAAATTCGCCGCGAGCGGCTTTTCGGTTAAAACGTGGCGGCCTTGCGCGGCGGCGAAGCACGTGATGGGACGACGGAAGCAGGTCGGCGTACAGACGGACACCACCTGGACGCCCGCGTGGCCAATCGCCTTCTCATAACTATCGTAGGCGGTGGCGTGATATTCCGCGGCCAGGTGGTGACGCGATTCCGGGATTGGATCAAAGACGCTCAGAATCTTCGCGTCCGCGCGGGCCGCCCAGCACTTGGCGTGTTCGCGCCCCATCATGCCGCAACCAATGATGCATACATTCAGGGTCATCCACTACTCCTTTCCCTGATCACTGTCGGTTCAGCGCAGCGTGGCGGCGCCGTCCGCCGCAGCCGCACCGCGCGCCCAGGCGCGCAGGAAAATCGCGTTGCGACGAATGGCCTCTGCGGCCGGCAGTTCGGCCTGATCTTGCTCCGCCACGAC